>JBDSSP010000162.1:0-6761 GCA_039928735.1 Novosphingobium sp.
TTATGCCGAGGGCGTGCGCGGTGCCTTGGGGCGCGGCGGAACCTACCGCATTCTCGGGCCGGAAGAGCCTGCTACCGGATTTTCGCTCTATCCAGATCCGCTGATCGACGCCTTTGCGCGGGATGAAACGCGGCGCGACACGCTGTATCTGCCAATGGGTCACGATAGCGAAGCAGCAGCCCGGCTGCGCGCGGTCGGCTGGCGGTCAGTCGCAGCTCTAACGACAGATGAAGACGCAGCTGCGCTGGGTTGCACGCACCTGCTTAAAAATGGGGACGCGGTGAAGCTCGGGTAAGCTGATCCTTCCGACTTGCAACCCGTTCAACCCGACATCGCCAATGCCACCTGTCAGCGAGCGCTGCGGTTCAGCTTCCACAACATGCCAAGCCCGATCGCGCACCAAACCGCATTGAGCGCGGTCGAGGGGAATGCTCCATGCCAGCCAGCGTTGATCACAAACCCGGCCGACCCGACGACATTCATCCACTGGTAGACGACTGACTGGCCCGTCAGCTTGCTGGTCGAAACGAGAATGTAGGATGCGAGGATGAGCAGCGCCGCTGCCCATCCGATGACTTCAATCGCCCAAGTCAGGCCAGATGGATTCAAGCAGCCAGCTTCCTCAGCACATAGTGCAAAATCCCGCCGTTCATGAAGTACTCGACCTCATTGGCCGTATCGATGCGGCACAGCGCGGTGAAGTTGAAGCTCGATCCGTCGGGGCGCGTAACCTTGACCTCAACATCCTGACGCGGCTGGAGCTTCGCCACGCCCATGATCGTGAACGTATCATCGCCGCTCAGCCCCAGTGACTGGCGCGTGTCACCATCCTTGAACTGCAAGGGCAGCACGCCCATGCCCACCAGGTTGCTGCGGTGGATGCGCTCGAAGCTTTCGACGATCACCGCGCGCACGCCGAGCAGGCTGGTGCCCTTGGCCGCCCAGTCGCGGCTGGAGCCGGTGCCGTATTCCTTGCCCGCGACCACCACCATCGGCGTGCCGTCGGCCTTGTGCTGCATCGCGACGTCATAGATCGCGGCAATGTCTGCGCCATAGCGGCTCATGCCGCCTTCGACGCCGGGGACCATTTCATTTTTGATGCGGATGTTGGCGAATGTGCCGCGCATCATCACTTCGTGGTGACCGCGGCGCGCGCCGTAGGAGTTGAAATCGGCCCTGGCAACCTGATGCTCCATCAGCCACTTGCCCGCGGGGCTGTCAGCCTTGATGTTGCCGGCGGGCGAGATGTGGTCAGTCGTGATCGAATCACCCAGAATTGCCAGCGGTTTGGCCTCGATAATGTCGGTGACCGGCGGCGGGGTCATCGTCAGGCCCTCGAAATAAGGCGGATTGGCAACATAGGTGCTGCCCGCGCGCCACGCATAGGTGTCGCTCCCGGTGACGTTGATCGCCTGCCAGTGGGCATCGCCCTTGTAGACATCGGCATAGCGTGCGCGGAACATGGCGCGGTCCATGCACATGGCCATGGTCTCGCTGACTTCGAGGTTAGTCGGCCAGATGTCCTTGAGGAATACGTCCTGCCCATTGCTGCCCTGTCCAATCGGGGTGGTGACGAAATCTTCGATCACAGTGCCCTTCAATGCATAAGCAACGACCAGCGGCGGGCTGGCGAGGAAGTTTGCCCGCACATCCGGCGAGACGCGGCCCTCGAAGTTGCGGTTGCCCGAAATGACAGAGGCGGCGACGATATTGTTGCCGTTGATCGCCGCGCTGATCGGCTCAGCCAATGGCCCGGAATTGCCGATACAGGTGGTGCAGCCATACCCGACGAGGTTGAAACCAACCGCATCAAGGTGCTCGGTCAGGCCTGCCTTGAGGAAGTAGTCGGTGACGACCTGCGATCCGGGCGCCAGCGAGGTCTTTACCCAAGGCTTGGGCCTGAGGCCCAGTTGGTTTGCTTTCTTTGCGACGAGGCCGGCCGCGACCATTACGCCGGGATTCGACGTGTTGGTGCAGCTGGTAATTGCCGCGATCACCACGTCGCCGTCGCCAATGTCGAAGTCCTTGCCTTCTACCGGAACGCGGGTCTGAACCTTCTTGTAGATATCCACCAGATCGGCGTTGAATACGTCGTCGACCTCGGTCAGTCCCACTTTGTCCTGCGGGCGCTTAGGCCCGGCCAGCGAGGGAACGACGCTGCCCATGTCAAGCTCCAGCGTGCTCGTGAAAATCGGATCAGACGCGCCCGGCACGATCCAGAAGCCCTGCTCCTTGGCATAGGCCTCGACCAGCGCAATCTGCTCTTCCTCGCGGCCGGTCAGGCGCAGGTAATCCAGTGTCTTGTCGTCGATGCCGAAGAAGCCGCAGGTTGCGCCATATTCGGGTGCCATGTTGGCTAGCGTAGCGCGATCTGCCAGCGACAGCGAGGCGAGGCCGGGGCCGAAGTACTCGACAAAACGGCCCACTACGCCGTGCTTGCGCAGCATGTTGGTAGCGGTCAGCACCAGATCAGTAGCGGTGACGCCTTCGCTCAGCGCGCCGGTCAGCTTGAAGCCGACGACTTCGGGGATCAGCATCGAAACCGGCTGCCCCAGCATGGCCGCCTCGGCCTCGATCCCGCCGACACCCCAACCGAGTACGCCGAGACCGTTGATCATCGTGGTGTGGCTATCCGTGCCAACGCAGGTATCTGGATAGGCTACCAGCGCGCCGGACTGGTCCTTTGAGGTCCAGACAGTCTGGGCGATATTTTCAAGATTGACCTGATGGCAGATGCCGGTGCCGGGAGGCACGGCGTAGAAATTGTTGAGCGACTTGGAACCCCACTTGAGGAAGTCATAGCGCTCCATGTTGCGCTGATACTCGATTTCGACGTTCTGTTCGAAGGCTTTGGGGTGACCGAATTCATCGACCATCACCGAGTGATCGATCACCAGGTTGACCGGCACCAGCGGATTGATCTTGCTGGTATCGCCGCCCAGCGTAGCAATCGCGTCGCGCATTGCGGCAAGATCGACCACGCAAGGCACGCCGGTGAAATCCTGGAGCAGCACGCGCGCCGGGCGATACTGGATTTCGTTCTGCGATTCGGTGGGGTTTTTCTGCCAATCGGCCAGCGCCTGGATATCGGCGATCGAAACCGTGAAACCGCCGTCTTCGAAGCGCAGCAGGTTTTCGAGCAGGACTTTCATCGAGAACGGCAGTCGGCTGATGTCGCCCAGTTTCGCCGCCGCCTTCTTCAACGAATAAAAGGCGATATCCTTGCCGCCAACATTCATCGTGCTGCGGGTGCCGAGCGTGTCCTGTCCGACCTGGGTCATGCGGGGGTTTCCTTAGTGTTTGGGCTCCCGCGTCGCGCAGATGCTGCAATGCAGGAATGGAGAACTCGCGCCGCCGTTGCGCGTTTGGAGCGATCAGGTCAAGAGTCAGAGCGCTGTCAATTCGTTCGGTCCGCGCGCCGCTATCCAGCTGCCAATGACAATCAGCACCGCGCCCGCCAGTGTCGCCAAGGTAACCTGTTCGCCGAATTTCAACCAGCCGAACAGCGCCGCCCAGATAAACCCGGTATATTCCACTGGCACGAGTGCCTGCGCTTCGGCGCGGGCATAGGCCCAGCTCAGCAGCAACAGCGAAATGCCTGCCAATGCCGCGGCAAGCGCGATATCACGCAACGCCGCCACTCCAGGCCAATGCAGCAACCAGGGAGCTGCCAGCCCAAGGATCGCTGCGACCAGCAAATTCTGGAACAGGGCAATCTCCTGCGGCCCGGCAATTTGCGCTTGCTGGCGCTGGAGCACCAGATTCCACGCATAGAGCACGGCCGAGGCAAGCACTGCGACAATCCCCCATGTCGATTGCTCGCTGAGCGCGTCGCTTCCGATCCGCGCTGCCACAATAATGACAACCCCAGTCAGCCCCAGCAACGACGCGATCACGGCTTTGGGCTGGATCGTCTCGCCCAGCAAAACAGCAGCCAGATAGAGCGCGATCAGCGGGGCAATGAACGACAGTGCAATCGCCTCGGCAATGGGCAGGCGAACCAACCCCCAGAAAAACAGGAGCGCCATGGCAGCGACGACTGAAGAGCGAAGCATGTGAATCCGCAGCACAACGCGAGCGGGCCACCGCGCGCCTGACAGCAGCCAGACCGGCAGCATCAGCAGCGTCCCGAAAATGCAGCGCAGCAACAGGGCGCTGTAAACGCCGGTCGCGATCGAAGCGCCCTTCATAATCGCATCCATCATGCTGAACGTGGCAATTCCTGATGCGGCGGAAATGAAAGGCAGAATGGGTTGCGCTCGCGCCATGGCCGGGCTTTACGATTGAAGCCCGGCTGCGTCACCATTACATGTTACCGCACCGATTCATCGCACAGTAAGCTGCACCGCTTGAAGATGTGCGGCGAAACAGGCAGTAGGGCGGTCGAGGCACCAGTGGCTTGCTGCCCTGGAAAACAGGTCGATCCAAAAATGAAGCACAATACGAAATCTGGCCTGCGCTCCGTCGCAATGGCATCAGCCTTGGTGGCAGTGCAGTGCGCAATTGCGGGCAACCCGGCGACCGCGAGGACTGCAGTGGACCCTCAATCCATACTCCCGCCGCCTGCTGCATCATCTTCGGCCGCTCCTGCGCCTATGCCCATGCCGACTAACAGCCCGACGGCTTCGGCACCATCCGCATTGCCCACGACACCTGGTGCAGTTGCGCTGCCTCCGCCGCCACCACCGCCAGAACCGATCATGAGCTGGTCGGTGTCCGATGCCCGGAGCCTGCTCGCCACGATCAATGTAATAGATGAGGACGGTCTTATTCCCGCCGATTATCGGCCCGAAGCATTGCGAGCGGCGATAGCCGCAGGGCCTGGCCTTGATCTTGATGGCATTGCCAGCAAGAGCTTTGTCTGGCTGGCCGAAGATCTTCGCGACGGACGAACCCCCATGACGGCGCGGGTGCAGTGGTTTGCCGTCGATCCCGATGTCGATGTCAATCCGACCCCGGCCCTGATGGCCAGCGCGCTCGAAACGCATGATGTCGCTGGCGTGCTCGCTGGACTTGCCCCGACCTACCCCGATTATCAGGCGCTCAAGGCAGCGCTCGCCGCCACACCGCGCAGCGATGCCCGCAAGCGCGCCTCGATCCAGGCCAACATGGATCGCTGGCGCTGGCTGCCGCGCAATCTGGGGCTGCTCTATCTCCTCACCAATGTTCCTGAATTCCAGATGCGGCTGGCGACCAATGACCGGATCGTGCGGACCTATCGCACCATCGTCGGCAGGCCCGGCAAGACCGCAACGCCGCAGCTTGCCGAGAAAGTCGAGGCGGTTGTGTTCAATCCAACTTGGACCGTGCCGCAGTCGATTGTCGTTGGTGAAGGGCTTGGCGCGCGGTTGATCGGCAATCAATCAAGCGCGCTGCGCCAGGGCTACAAAGTCAGTCGCGCCGCCAACGGCGTGATCACCGTCGTCCAGCAGCCCGGACCAAACAATTCGCTGGGTGTGATGAAGATCGACATGCCTAACCCGCATGCGATCTATCTGCATGACACGCCGAATCATGCCTTGTTCAATCTTCCGGTCAGGGCGCTGAGCCATGGCTGCGTTCGCACAGAGCGCGCGCAGGAACTGGGCATGACCATGGCGATGCTCGGTGCCGATCTGACTCCTGAACTGGCAACCGAATACGCACTCTCGGGCAAATACACCAAAGTGGCGATGACCAAGACCTTCCCGGTCTACATCGCCTATTTCACCATGGCACAAGATATCACCGGCAAGCTCACCAGCTTCAACGACCTATACGGCCGCGATGCCCCGGTGCTCGCCACTTTCAATCAGCCGCGCCAGCCCAAGACCGGCCAGCGCGCCAGCACTGAGGCGATCATCAAGCTGGATAATCCGCTTTAGGACTGAATTGTTCGTCGCGTCACTCTGCAAAGTGCGGCAGCAAACCCTATGTCGATGTGATGCGGTCGGCGTAGAGCAGGCGCCCACCCGACAGGTGCCAAAGGGCTTCGCTGAAATCGGTCGGGGCCATGGCAAAGCAGCCTTCACTGCGGCCGATCTTGCCCCAGCGCGCGACCATGTCCTGTCCAACATATTGGGCGGGGTGCATGACAATGGCGCGTTCCAGGGCATTGGAATTGTCGCCATCCAGCCCTTGCAGCCGGATCGACGTCCCATATTTGCCCGCATACCACTCACAGGTGAGATAGGCTCCGCGGGACGTCGCCTCGGAACCTTCTGTATTGGAAAATGTCTGCAAAAAGCCGCTGTGTTCGGGATCGGAACCCCGGCCATGAGCGACCAGGAAGGAGCGGATCAGGCCGCTCTCCAGATTGACGAAATGCAAGCGAGGCAGCGCAGACATGCGACCGAAATCGGCAATGCCGACAATATCCGTGCGCCACAGCTTCGATCCGGCACGATCCCGTTCGCGGCGGGCGATTTCGCCAAGCCTGCGTTGATAAGCCGGGTCAAATGCCGGTGCAGGTGGCAGCACAATGGCTGGCGCTACCGGCGCGGAAGCTGCAGCGCCAAACGCCTGATCAAATTCAGACGTAAGCGGATCACCGACCAGCCCCTGTGCAAAAGCGCCGCCCGGCAGTGCGAGGAATGTTCCTGCCGCCAACCCTCCCTTGAGTAGGTCACGTCGATTTACGCCCTGAGTCACGAAAGGGAACATAGCGTAATTGTGCAAAAAATACGAATATCCATGACTTCTTTGCGGCGAGTCGCCCCAGACTGGCGGCGTGTGGATGATTAGCAATAGGCTGCAAAGCGCCTTTGCCTTGATCTCTCCGC
>JBDSSP010000163.1:0-10603 GCA_039928735.1 Novosphingobium sp.
ATCGGTTTGCCGGGCTTCGAAGCCTGGCGAACAGGGATCATTGCCTCATGTCCACTACCGGCACCGCCACGCTGACCATCGCCGAACTGCGCGAGTTCGCCAGTTTCACGTCGTGCGAGCAGCGCTATATCAAGCGCAGCCTCGATATCGGCCTTGGCCGCCAGGACGCCTTCAAGCTGTGGGCCCGCGACGCGGCCGAAGTCGCCTCAATCCGCAGCCAGTATGTCGTCTATCAGGAATTGAAATCGCTGCGCGGCGAGATGCCTGAGGAGACGAGCTTTGAGGGCACCGAAAGTTTCATCGGCAAGCTGGTCCGCGTCGCCGCTTTCGATCTGGCGCAGGAGCGCATGAGCAGCTTCTCGGCCTTCCGCTTCCTGTATGAGCGCCTGCTCGGCCCCGGAGTTCGGCCCTGGCTGCCCAGCGCGTTTTGCGCCGCTGCCGCCTTGCCTCAGATCCGCCCGGACCGCCGCAAGGGCCTGCTGCAATCGATCAGCGAAGCCGCCGCAACCGCGCCCGGCTGGTCAACGCGTGCGCCCAGCTTCTATCCGGAGTGGGTGGAGAAGGAGGCGGCCTAAGCTTCAACCCTTGTAGAGCGCATCCAGCCGTGCCCCGTAGCGCTCCTTCAACTTGTGCCGCCTGATCTTCAGGCTCGGGGTCATTTCCTCGTTGTCGATGGAAAAGGCCTCGTCGGCGAAGGCGAACTGACGGACTTTTTCGATCACCGAGACTTCCTGGTTGACCCGGTCGATCGCGGCGCGGATCGCGGTGCGGAAGGCGGGCAGGTCCTGCAGTGCGGTGAGGTTGAAATGCTTGCCCTCGGCGCGCGCCCAGGACAACGCCCATTCGGCATCGGGGACTATCAGCGCGACAAGATAGGGCCGCTTGTCGCCCGCAACCATTGCCTGGGCGATCTCGGGCTGCAGGGTCAGCATGCCTTCGACGCGCTGCGGTGAAATATTATCGCCCTTGTCGTTGACGATCATGTCCTTCTTACGGTCGGTGATGACGATGCGGCCCTTGGCGTCGAGATGGCCGATGTCGCCGGTATGCAGCCAGCCATCGATCACGGTGCGCGCGGTTTCGGCGTTGTTGCGCCAATAGCCCTGCATCACCTGCTCGCCGCGAACCAGCAGCTCGCCGTCGTCGGCAATGCGCACTTCCACGCCGGCAAGCGGCGGCCCGACCGTGTCCATCTTCAGTCCGACGCTCGGCCGGTTGCAGCTGATCACCGGGCCAGCTTCGGTCTGGCCATAGCCCTGCAGCAAGGTCAGCCCCAGCGAATCGAAGAAGCTGCCAACATCCGGATTGAGCGGTGCGCCGCCCGCCACCATCGCCTTGATCCGCCCGCCGAAACGCTGGCGAATCTTCGGCCGCAGCGCACGTTCGATGATGAAATTCATCGGCCTGTCGCGCAGCCGCTTGCGACCACGCACTTCGTGCGCGCCGATAGAGAGCGCCCGCTCCATCAGGTATGTGGCGACCCTCCCCTGCTTCTCGATCTGCTTCATGATCCGCGTCCGCAGCACTTCGAACAGCCGCGGCACCACCACCATGATCGTCGGGCGCACTTCCTCGATATTGCTGGCGAGCTTTTCGAGACCTTCGGCATAATAGATCTGCCCGCCCATGCCAATCGGAAGGAACTGGCCGCCGGTGTGCTCATAGGCATGGCTGAGCGGCAGGAACGAGAGAAACACTTCGTCACCCCAGCCGAAATCGTCGGCCAGGATGCGCGCCGCGCCATCGACATTGCGCAGAATCATGCCGTGGTGCTGCATCACGCCGCGCGGGGAGCCGCCGGTGCCGCTGGTGTAGATGATGCAAGCCATGTCCTCGCGTGTTATCCCGGCAATCCGCGCGTCGACGGCCCTGCGCGCCGCGTCGGCATCGCCGCTCAGCAGATCGGCCCAGTCGTGCATCGCGGTGGTCCCAGCCTGCATCTGACGCAGCGGCTCGAAGGCAATGACATGTTCGGCGACATCGGAGCGCAGAATGGCGGGAAGCAGCGGCTTGGCCAGCTTTGCATCGGAAACGATTACCGCGCGCGCGCCTGAATTCTCGAGCACATGGGTGTGGTCGCGCTCGGTGTTGGTGGTGTAGGCCGGGACAGTGATGCAGCCTGCGGCCATGATCGCGAGATCCGCAATGCACCATTCCGGGCGGTTTTCCGAGACCAGCATGACCCGGTCGCCATCGTTCAGCCCCAGTCCGCGCAACGCTTCGCCGACGAGACAGACCTGCCGCGCCGCCTCGTTCCAGCTCCGCGATTGCCACTTGCCCTGGCACTTGGCCCAAAGGAACGGCTTGTCACCCTGCGCGGCTGCGCGGTTGAAAAACAGCGCGACAAGATTGCTGCTCGCATCGAAATCCGAAAGCTGCACGTTGTCTGCCTCGCCCCTAGCCCTGTGCTTGGCGAAGGGTTTAGGCCGCGATGCAGCCTGCGGCAAGTCAGGTGCAATTCGGCGCAATGAATCGGAGAGGAACTATTCGGATACGGCACGTCCTTCGCTGCGCGCATCGGCGGCGCCCTCAAGCCTGCCACCGGTCACTTCGATGGCATTGGCTTTCAGCGGCATGGTGCGCGCGGTGACAGTGGCGTGGCCGAGCGCGCGCAATGCCGGGGCCATTGCCTCAAGGCCGCTGCCCTGCTCGATGAACAGCGCATCGCCGCCGGGCGCAAAGATAACCGGCAGGGCAATGGCAGCTTGCGCGCTCAGCTTCCAGTCGATCACGCCGATGATCGCCTTGGCCACCTGCACCGGAATGGTCGCCCCGCCCGCCGCGCCGATGGCGAGGCGCAGCTTGCCATCGGGCGCAAAGACCAGCGTCGGGCTCATCGCACTGCGCGGGCGCTTGCCGGGCTCGACCCGGTTGGCCACCGGCTTGCCATCGCGATCGGGCACCAGACTGAAATCGGTAAGCTCGTTGTTGAGGAAATAGCCGTTCACCATTAGCCCCGAACCGAACGAACTTTCCACTGTCGAAGTCATGCTGACCACCTGCCCGCGCCGGTCGATCGCAACGAAATGCGATGTCGAAGGGACGTCGGGGGTCATGGTATCGGCCCGCGCAATCGGCGCACCGGGCGGAGTGCCCGCTGCAACGCTGGCCATGGCATGGTCGGCGGCGATCAACTGCGAGCGGGCGGCGATGTAGTCCGGGGCGAGCAGACCCGCCACCGGCACCGGCGCAAAATCACTGTCCGCCAGATAGCGCTCGCGGTCGGCATAGGCGAGCCGCTCGGCCTCGGCGATGAGGTGCCATGCCACCGGCGAATTGTTGCCGAGCGCGGCCATGTCAAAGCGTTCGAGCAGCCCGAGTATGCCGAAAACCGTGGTCGCGCCCGAGCTCGGTGGTCCCATGCCGCAAAGGCGATAGCCCCGGTACTTCGCGCAGACCGCAGCGCGCGGGCGGGCCTTGTAGGCGGCGAGATCGGCCACGGTCATGGGCGCCGGATTGCGCGGGGCGGTTGAAACGGTGCGAGCGATGGCAGACGCATTGGCACCAGTATAGAAAGCGCGCGGGCCCTTGGCAGCCAGCACCTCCAGCATGGTGGCGAGCGCCGGGTTGCGGATCACGGTGCCGACCGGCAGTGGCGATCCATCAGCGCCATAATAGAGCGCGCGCGATTCGGCGCTGAGCGCGCTGCCTCCGGTCGCGAGATATTGCAGATTGCGCAATTCGGGCGGGAGCTTTGCATCGACCCGGAAACGGTCGAGAAATTGGCCAAGCCGGGGAGTCATGGCGAAACCATCGCGGGCCAACCGGATCGCCGGGGCAAACAACCGCCGCCAGGCCAGCCTCCCATGGCGGCGATGGGCCCGGGCCATCAGCGAGACATTGCCGGGCACGCCGACGCTGCGCCCGCCAGGGATTGCCTGCGGCGTCGCGAGATACTGGCCGCCCATTTTGAACCAGTCGGGCGTGGCTGCGGCGGGCGCAGTCTCGCGTCCATCGATGGTTTCGACTTTGCCCTTGCCATCGGCCATGATCATGAAGCCGCCGCCGCCGATCCCTGAACTTTGCGGCTCTACGACATTTAGCGCCAGCAAGGTCGCCAGCGCCGCATCGGTTGCGCTGCCGCCGGCGCGAAGCATTTCTGCGCCGGCCTCTGCCGCGCGCGGATCGGCCGCAGAGACCATGCCGCTCGCGAACGGTGCCTGGTGCGCAGCGCCATGCGCGAGCGCTGGCAGTGCGAACAGCAGCGTAAGGCCGAAGACAGCATGGCGCATGGCCAGCATTCTATTCGCTTCCCACTGCTTCGGCAATCGAGCCAAAACCATCGCGGCGCATCAGTGCTTCGAGCCCGCGCGTTATCCGCCGGGCAATTCCCGGGCCCTCATAGACCATGGCGCTGTAAAGCTGGACCAGGCTGGCCCCGGCGCGAATGCGGGCCCAGGCGTCGTCGGCACTGGCAATCCCGCCCACTCCGATCAGCGGAACCGCCCCGCCAGTGGCCACGCGAAAGTCCCGCAGCCGCTGCTGGGCCAGATCGCGCAAGGGCGCTCCCGACAGGCCGCCGGTTTCGCCGGCATGGACCGAGCGCAGCGGCGGGCGAGCAATCGTCGTGTTGGCGACGATCAGCCCCCCCAGCGTCATGTCGATAGCGATCCGTGCGATGTCATCTATGTCGGCTGGCCCGAGATCGGGCGCGACTTTCAGGAATACCGGAGGCCCGTCTGCCCCGCGCGCCCTCAGCACCGCCTCGAGCAGCGCAGTCAGCGCGCCCTTGTCCTGAAGCGTGCGCAGGCCGGGGGTGTTGGGACTCGAGACATTGACTGTGAGATAGGTCGCCAGCGGCGCCATCAACCCGGCCATTGCAGCATAATCGGCAATGCGATCGGGCGAATCCTTGTTGGCGCCGATATTGATGCCGACGATGCCCGGCTGGCCCTGCCGCGCCAGCAGCCGTGCCGCTGCGGCCGCGCCGCCGCCGTTGTTGAACCCCATGCGGTTGATCACCGCCTGATCCTCGACGAGACGGAACAGCCTGGGTCGGGGATTGCCCGGTTGCGCGAGCGGCGTAATCGAGCCGACCTCGGCAAAACCGAAGCCCCGCCCCAGCAAAGCGTCCGGCACTTCGCTATTCTTATCGAAACCCGCCGCCATACCCAGCGGGTTCGGGAAAACCAGTCCTGCCACTTGCTTCTGCAGCGGGCCACCCAGCTGCGACGGCGATCCTGCCGGCATCAGCTTCAGCGCTGCCAATGCCAGTCCGTGCGCCCGTTCGGCGTCTAGTTTGAACAGCGCCGGACGGATCATGCGATAGAACATTCGGCGCAGCCTATGGCAAAGCGCCGCCCCCATGTCGACGCGCGTGTGCCGCTGCCAGTGAAAATTCACGTTTTTTTTCGCCACTTCGCGTAAAATTGGCGATTCCATACAATTCTTCGCGCTCTTCCCGATCTAGGCGGTTTGTGCGACCCGAAGGGCTCGTCGCATTAGCAGCGGGTTCTTGACTTTTAAGGCGGCTTTCCGGTCATCCGGGGAGCCGCCCTTTTTTTGCGCTCCTCCGTTGACGTTTTGACACGTGCGCCTTGAAAGCTCGTGCGATCGGGCCTAGCTGAAACTAGAGCGAATCACTCTTATTTAGCCGGACCGCCCACAATGCGCCTTTCCAGCATGGCCGATTATGCCGTTGTCACCATGGCCGCCGCCGCGCGGCATTGTGGTTCCGCGCAGCTTGTCGGAGCGGACGGAAAGAAGCCCGTACGCGTGAATGCCGCGCAACTGGCCGAAGAGACCGGCCTGCCCGCGCCGACCGTGCAGAAGCTGGTCAGTCGGCTGACCTCGGCGGGCCTGCTGCGATCATCGCGCGGCATTGGCGGCGGGCTCAAGCTGGCGCGCCCGGCGGCGGCGATTACCCTGGCCGATATTGTCGAGGCTGTCGAAGGCCCGATCGCGCTGACTTCCTGCGTCGATCACGGCAAGCACGATTGTGGCATGGAAGGTGCTTGCCAGGTCAAACCCCATTGGCCCATCGTCAACGCCGCGCTGCGCGGGGCCTTGGCCAATGTCGCGCTGACTCAATTGGCAGGTGCGGCATGAGCGAAGGCGCAGTTCTCAAAGACCAGGCCGCGCGCGATGCCGCCGCCAGTGTCGCCGATTATGAGCACGGCTGGTCGAGCGACATCGAGACCGATTTCGCCCCCAAGGGACTTAGCGAAGACACTGTCCGCTTCATTTCGGCGAAGAAGAACGAACCCGAATGGATGCTGGAGTGGCGGCTCAAGGCCTTTCGCCACTGGCTGACGATGACTCCGCCTGACTGGGCCAAGCTCAATGTCCCGCCGATCGACTACCAGGACGCCTATTATTACGCCGCGCCACGCGCCAAACCGAAGCTCGGCTCGCTCGACGAAGTCGATCCCGAAATCCTGCGGGTTTACGAAAAGCTGGGCATTCCGATTGCCGAGCAGAAAGTGCTCGCCGGGGTCGAGGGCGCGCGCAAGGTCGCCGTCGACGCGGTGTTCGATTCGGTCAGCGTTGCCACCACTTTTCGCGCCGAACTGGAAGCAGCGGGGGTCATTTTCCGCTCGATTTCGGAAGCGATCCGCGAATATCCCGAGATGGTCAAGAAGTGGCTCGGCAAGGTCGTGCCGATGCACGACAACTATTTCAGCGCCTTAAACTGCGCGGTCTTTTCCGATGGCACTTTTGTTTACGTCCCCGAGGGCACGCGCTGCCCGATGGAACTCTCTACCTATTTCCGTATCAATGCCGAGAACACCGGCCAGTTCGAACGCACGCTGATCGTTGCCGAGAAGGGCAGCTACGTCAGCTACCTGGAGGGCTGCACCGCGCCGATGCGTGATGAAAACCAGCTCCACGCGGCGGTGGTCGAACTGGTCGCATTGGATGATGCCGAGATCAAGTATTCGACGGTGCAGAACTGGTATCCCGGCAATGCCGAAGGGCTCGGCGGGATCTACAACTTCGTCACCAAGCGCGCGCTGTGCCAGGGCAAGCGTAGCAAGGTTTCGTGGACCCAGGTCGAAACCGGCTCGGCGATCACCTGGAAATACCCTTCGTGCGTACTTAACGGCGAGGATTCGGTGGGCGAATTCTATTCGGTCGCGGTCACCAACAATTACCAGCAGGCCGATACCGGCACCAAGATGATCCACAACGGCAAAGGCACCCGTTCGACGATTATCAGCAAGGGCATCAGCGCGGGGAAATCGAACAACACATATCGCGGTCTGGTCCGCGTCGCGGCGGGCGCGGAAGGCGTGCGCAATTTCACCCAGTGCGATTCGCTGCTGCTGGGCAGCGAATGCGGCGCGCATACCGTGCCGTATATCGAAGTGCGCAATCCCAGTGCGCAGATCGAGCACGAGGCGACCACCAGCAAGATTTCCGACGACCAGCTGTTCTACGCGATGCAGCGCGGGCTGGGGGCGGAGGAAGCGGTGGCGTTGATCGTCAACGGTTTTGCCAAGGAAGTGCTGCAACAGCTGCCGATGGAATTTGCGGTGGAAGCGCAGAAACTGCTGGGGATTTCGCTTGAGGGGAGTGTGGGGTGAGCGTTTTCGGCCCAATTGCAGACTCGTACGCCGTTAGTGCTGGGGCGCTGGATCGTTGGGCTGTCGCAAATGATCTGCGTTGGTACACGGAATATCAGGACTGCAGTGTTCGCCTGATCGACTACCCTTCATCTGAAAATCGCTTGGTTCAATTTTGGGTCGAGTCGCCAGGTTCTCCGCGATGCGAAGTCAGGGTCGCTCGCAGCTATAAGCGCGGCACCCAGACTATTAGCTGGAAATTAAAAAGTATAAGCGAGGCGTTGGATGAGGCGCTAGCTCAAGCACGGAATTGGACCGAAGAAGCGAATGCTCAAGATTGAAAACCTCTCCGCCACCGTCGCGGACAAGCCCATCCTCAAGGGCCTCTCGCTCAGCATCGCTGCGGGCGAAATCCATGCGATCATGGGGCCGAACGGGGCGGGTAAGTCGACGCTGGCCTATGTGCTGGGCGGGCGGCCCGGGTATGCGGTGACGGGGGGGTCTGTGACCTTTTCCCCCCTTCCGCTTGCGGGAGGGGTCGGGGGAGGGGCTGTTATCCAGCCTCGCCCAACAAGCACTCAGCCGACAAGCCCTCCCCTAACCCCTCCCGCAGGCGGGAGGGGAATCGATCTGCTTGCCCTTCCTCCCCACGAGCGCGCCGCTGCCGGGCTGTTCCTCGGCTTCCAGTATCCGGTGGAAATCCCCGGCGTTTCGTTCGTCCAGTTCCTCCGTGAGGCGCTCAACAGCCAGCGCAAGGCGCGGGGGGAGGAGCCACTGTCCGGCGGCGAATTCCTCAAGCTGGCGCGCGCGCAGGCTGCGCTGCTCAGGATGGACATGGACATGCTCAAGCGCCCGGTGAACGTCGGGTTTTCGGGCGGCGAGAAGAAGCGCGCCGAGATGGTGCAGATGGGGATTCTCGATCCGAGCTTTGCCGTGCTGGATGAGACCGACAGCGGCCTTGACATTGATGCGCTGCGGATTGTCGGCGAAGGGATCAATGCGATCATGCGGCGGCCCAACAAGGGCGTGCTGCTAATCACCCATTATCAGCGGCTGCTTGACTATGTGAAGCCGGACTTTGTGCATGTGCTGGCAGAAGGCAGGATCGTGAAGACCGGCGGGGCGGATCTTGCCTTGCAGCTGGAGGAAGAGGGTTACGAGGCAGTTGCCGCATGAGCGAAGTGCTCGCCCTCCCCACCCGTAAGGACGAGGCCTTCCGCTATGCGGATCTGGAGGCGCTGGCTGGTGTCTGGCCAGTAGCGCGCGAGGAAATTCTTGTCCCTTCCGGGCAGAGCACCTCGCTCAGCATTGTCGAGGATACCGAGGGCACCGTTGCCCGGCATCTGGTGATTGAACTGGAAGCTGGCGCAACCTTTGACCTGCGGATTTTGAACTGCGGCGCTGCCTTCGGTCGGATCGCTGTAGATGTCCGGCTCGGCGAAGGCGCAAGCTTCACGCTCGGCGCGGCGCAACTGGGAACGGATGCGCAGGTGCTCGAAGTGGTCACCGAAGTCTCCCACGACGCGCCAAATGCCACCAGTCGCCAGATCGTCCGTTCGGTCCTCGCAGGCCGGGCCACCGGCACCTATCTCGGCAAGGTCGCGGTGGCGCGAGGGGCCAATGGCACCGACGCGGCACAATCGGTCCGCGCGATGCTGCTCAGCCGCACCGCGACGGCCAATGCCAAGCCGGAACTGGAAATCTACGCCGACGATGTGAAGTGCGCCCATGGCTGCGCGGTCGGTGAGCTTGATGCGCAGGGCCTGTTCTATCTCGAATCGCGCGGATTGCCGCCGGAGTTGGCCAAGCAGATGATGTTGCAGGCGTTCATTGCCGAGGCTTTCAGCGGCGCAGCCGATGAGGAGCGCCTGCAGGCATTGGCGCTGGCGCGGCTGGGAGAACTGGTGTGAGCACCGCCACTCTGATCCGTCCCGACTTGCGCGCTGATTTCCCTGGTCTCGCGGGCAATTGGCATTATCTCGACACCGCCGCCACGGCACAGAAGCCGCAGGCAGTGATTGACGCGACCGTCAATGCGCTGGGCCGCGATTATGCCACCGTGCACCGCGGCGTCTATGCCCGGTCGGCGGAAATGACGCTGGCATTCGAGGCCGCGCGGCGCAAGGTGGCATCATTCATCGGCGGGCGTGAGGACGAAGTGGTCTTCACCCGCGGCGCGACCGAGGCGATCAATCTGGTGGCGCAGAGCTGGGGCGGGGCCAGCCTCAAAGCTGGGGATCGCATTCTGCTCTCCACCCTGGAGCACCACTCAAATATCGTGCCCTGGCAGCTGCTCCGCGACCGGACTGGTGTGGAAATCGATGTTTGCCCCCTGACAGACGATGGCCAGATCGACCTTGATGCGGCGGAGCGGATGCTCACCCCGCAACACAAGCTGGTCGCCTTTGCCCATGTCTCGAACGTGCTGGGCTCGACTCTCGATGCAAAGCGCGCCGCCGACCTCGCGCACGCGGTCGGTGCGAAGCTGCTGCTCGATGGCTGTCAGGCAGTGGCACGTCGCCCGGTCGATGTCGCCGCGCTGGACTGCGATTTCTACGTCTTTTCCGCGCACAAGCTCTATGGCCCGACCGGGATTGGCGTGCTGTGGGCGCGAACAGAAATTCTGGGTGCCATGCCGCCGTGGCAAGGCGGCGGGGCGATGATCGACCGGGTCACTTTCAAAAAGACTACCTACGCCGCTGCCCCGCAGCGGTTCGAGGCGGGGACGCCGGCGATTGTCGAGGCATTGGGGCTAGGCGCGGCGATCGATTATATTGCTGCGATCGGTATTCCCGCGATTCAGGCCCATGAGGACGGGCTTTCCCGGCAACTGCGCGAGGAACTGCGCAAGCTGAACGCCGTCACCCTGTTCGGCCCGGAAGAATCAGCGGGCATCGTCAGTTTTGTGCTGGACGGGGTGCATCCGCACGACCTTGCCACCATATTGGATGAAGAAAGCGTGGCGATCCGCGCCGGGCATCACTGCGCCCAGCCGCTGATGGACCACCTTGGCCTGCCCGCCACGGCGCGGGCCAGTTTCGGATTGTATAGCGATGAGAGCGACATCGCCGCGCTGCTGCGCGGGATCGAGCGGACCA
>JBDSSP010000164.1:0-20487 GCA_039928735.1 Novosphingobium sp.
ACTCGCATATGTTCGGCGTGGCTGATCGTGGGCGATTCACCCGTCGTGCCGCAGGGCACCAGTGCGGTTGAACCACTTTCGATCTGCCAATCGACCAGCCGGCGGAAAGCGGGCTCATCAAACGATCCGTCACGAAAAGGTGTTACCAGAGCCGGTATTGAGCCGGAGAACATCGACTTTTCCCTTGTCTTTGCGTCAGGCCGCACTTGCCGCCGCTGGCGCATGTCTTCATTCATGCCCTGATAAGGAGCCTTTTTCCAAAATGTCCAGCATGCACCGCGCCGCTACGTCTTTCCTGCTGCTGTTCTTTGCGATGACTTCGGTGCCTGCGCGCTGCCAGGAGGGGGCCGAATGGGATCAGGCCCGGATCCAGCTGATGTCCCGCCAGCGGGGCACCATGAGCCAGGCAATTGAACGCTGGAAAGTGCTGTCTGCCTCTAGCAGCTATGGCTTTTCCGAATATGCCGGGTTTCTACTGACCTATCCGGGCTTTCCCGACGAAGCTAAGCTTCGCGGCTTTGCCGAGGCGGCGCTGAACCGCGAGACGGTTGAATATCCGCGGCTCCTGGCCTTCTTTGACCGGATCAAGCCGGTGACGAATCCGGCGAAGGCGCTCTATGCGCTGTCGCTGTCCGCATTCGGCCGCCCCGAAGCCAAAACCATGGCGGTCGAGGCTTGGCGGGGTGGCTCGATGAGCGACACGTCGGCGGCGGCGTTGTTTTCTCAATTTGGCAGCACCTTCTCGTCGGCAGACTACGATGCGCGGATGAATGCATTGTTGTGGTCGGGCGACATCCTGCAAGCGCAGCAGGCGCTGAACTTTGTAACGCCAGCCGCGCGCAATCTGTTCACGGCCCGGCTCGCCTTGCTGCAGGGCAACATCCCCGAGAACATGGGAATTCAGGTCTCTCCCGAGATGCTGCGCGACGCCGGCTATATCAACAGCCGCATTCGCCAACTGAAAGCCAGCGGGAACTTTCCCGGGGTGACCCAGCTGCTGCTGGTCCGCCCCAAGGCCGGTTCGCCGCCGCTCGATCCAGGCCGCTGGATCGCGGACATGCTGAGCGCCGCCAAAGGCGCGGACGCCGCCAGCGCGGTGCGAATTGCCGCCTCGGTTGACGATGCGTTTCCCCCCGGCACCGATGTCAGCCGCCAGAATTACCGGATCCGCGACGACTATACCTCGCTGATGTGGCTTGGCGGCAACAAGGCGCTCACGTCGCTGCGCGATGGCGCGGCGGCTGCACCGCTGTTCTGGCGATATGGCGCAGCGGCACGCACGCCCCAGACCCGCTCCAAGGGTTTCTACTGGGCCGGTCGCGCGTTGGCAGGGCGCGGCGATGAAGCCGAGGCAAAGCGCTATTTTGCGGCGGCCGCGCAATATCCCGATCAATTCTACGGTATGCTGGCACTGGAGCGGCTCGGCCGGCCGCTCCCCGACATGTCAGGTAAACCGACCAGCATTCCGACCGCAGCCGAACGCACAGCGTTTTATGCGCGGCCGCTGACTGCGGCAGTGCGCGAGGTGGCAAATGGGTTCGAGTGGACAACCTCGGTGCGTTTTTTCCGCGAGATCAGCGACCAGGCGGCCAGCGAAGTTGATCATGTGCTCGTTGCCGACCTCGCCCGGACGCTGGGGCGCCGCGATCTGGCGGTGATCCTGGGACAATCCGCCGAGAACGACGGCTACAGCAAATTCGTGACCATTGGCTTCCCGGTCATCCCCAACCCGCCCGGCACCGACTGGACCGTGGTCCATATGATCACGAGGCAGGAAAGCCAGTTCGCGCAGAATGCAATCAGCTTTGCCGGGGCCCGCGGGCTGATGCAGCTGATGCCCGCTACCGCGCGCGAACAGGCAAGCAAGATGAGCCTCTATTACGATGGCGGCGCGCTGATTTCCGATGCCAATTACAATCTGCGACTAGGCGACGCCTTCTTCGCGCGCCTTATGGACACCTACGGTGGTTCCTATCCACTTGCAGTTGCGGCCTATAACGCCGGACCGGGCAATGTGAACCGCTGGCTGCGCGATAATGGCGATCCGCGCTATGGCAGCATCGACTGGATCGACTGGATCGAACGTATCCCGCTTCAGGAAACCCGCAATTATGTTCAGCGGGTGCTGGAAAACGCAGTGGTCTACGAGACGTTGAACCCGGGCCATGCGACTTACAAGGGTCCCAATCCGCTGAGCCACTTCCTGGGCAAGCGTAATCCGGGTTAAATGAAACCCGACGGATCCCCTATCACGCCTGCAGGTATGGCTGCGCTGCGCGCTCGATATGACCAGCTGCTTGGCAGCGAGCGCCCCGCCATTGTCGAAGTGGTCAGTTGGGCGGCGGGCAATGGCGACCGCAGTGAGAACGGCGATTATATCTATGGCCGCAAGCGCATGCGCGAGATTGATCGCGAACTGGCGCATCTCGCGCGGCGAATGAAGACGCTGCGGGTGGTCGACCCCTGCCAGCAGGAGGACCGCAGCAAAGTCCGGTTCGGCGCGACTATGACTATTGCAGATGAGGACGATGAGCAGCGCACTCTCACTCTGGTCGGCGACGACGAGCAGGATGCCAGCACCGGCCTGATCGGCTGGTCTGCGCCGCTGGCCCGGGCTCTGCGCGGCGCGGGGATCGGCGATGTGCGGCGAGTCATCCTGCCCAGCGGCGAGAAGGATTGGGAAGTTGTCGCGATCAGCTACCCGGTGTAGCGGTCCGGGCATGATTGGAAGCCCGTCCAGATTGCAGGTTTTGAGCGCAGCCTTGCTGGCAGTCACCGCAGCACCTGCATTCGCGCGCGACAGCCTTGCCATGTTCGAGACTTGGGGCGCATTCCGCGATTCGCAAAGCCAGTCAGCGGAGCCCCGTTGCTACGCCGTAGCCAAGGCCATGCCGAGCACGATGCAGCGCGACTATCAGCCTTATGCCGATGTCGCGATCTGGCCGCGCCGGGGGTTGCGAAACCAGATCCATTTCCGCCTCTCCCGCCGCCTCGCGCCCGGTGGCAAGATCGTGCTGAACATCGGCGACCAGCGCTTCGAATTGACCGGCGGCGGCGGCGATGCCTGGGCGGTGGACCGCCGCATGGACGCAGGGATCGTGGCGGCGATTCGCTCGGCACAAACCATGACCGTAAGCGCGCGTGATGCCAGCAATCGAGGGTTTTCCAACACCTGGCCTTTGGCAGGCGCGGCAACCGCGATGGATGCGGCTTCGATCGGTTGCGCGGGAGTTAGGTAGGATCGGTTGCAAATTTCGCAGGTTGGCGTAAATGGTTGCATCCGGCCTTCCGTTTCCTCGAGCTGCTCGCAAGAGCAAACATCGGCTTGAGGTGGCTTGCGGGGACATTTCTCATTCGGTGACTAACTATGTTGGAATCCCTCAAATTGCAGGAGCTCGCGCGAACAATCGTTCTAAACCGGTTGCCAAGCGTGGAACTTGAGTCAGTTCAGACAGAAGGGTTCACTAGTAGCGAAGGCGAAGACGCTTTACGAATTACGCTGGTTCTTACTCCTGAAACAGTCGAAGCAATCACTGGTGATGACGCGCTGAAACTGTTGCTTGAGATTAACGACAGCCTTCGGCGCGAAGGTGATGAGCGTTTTGCAATAGTCGAATACACGACCGCCGATGACGTGCCGGTAGATGAAGACTAGACCTACCAGAAATGGCAATCGTCAATCCGAAACACCTGCTCGATCAGGCTGAGCGCCTATTGCGACCTAGCGGCCAAGGAACCAAAGCCATAATCCGGCAAGCGGATCGGAGACGAGCAATCTCTTCAGCCTATTATGCTGTTTTCCATTTCACTCTGGCCGCAGTTGCCGATCAATTCGTCGGAAAATCGGAACGCAACAACAACAGGTATACTCTCGCATATCGCAGCATTGATCACAGCAAACTTGAGTGTCTCTGCAAAGTAGCAAGCCGCGAAAAAATCGACAGCAAGAGCAAATATGCAGAATTCTTCCCCGATGGAGCTTTTGAGCAGAGCGTTCGAGAATTCGCGTCATTGCTTATTGAGCTCAAAGAGAAGCGGAACGCAGCTGATTACGACCCTTCGCATTGGGTGAGCGTTCAAGACGCGCGAAATGCAATTAAATCGGCAAGTAGCGCGATTGAGAATTTTGAGCGCGCACCTTCGGTCCAAAAAATGATTTTCCTCACCCTCCTCGTATTCCCGCCCCGCTAACATGCAAATCCCAGGACACATCGATCCGCTCACTGTCCCGCGCACGATTACCCCGCGCGAGGATGGCCGCGCCGATCTCATGGGCTTACCGCGCGCGCAGATCGCCGCGCTGTTTGTTGAGGCGGGGCTTGATGCCAAGGCGGCAAAGCTGCGTGCCAAGCAGTGCTTCCACTGGCTCTATCATCGCGGCGTGACCGATTTCGAAATGATGACCGACATTGCAAAGACCATGCGGCCCTGGTTGGCGGAAAGATTCGTCATCGGCCGCCCGGAAGTGGTCGAGGCGCAGATTTCCGTCGACGGCACCCGTAAATGGCTGCTGCGCACCGCCGACAATCACGACTACGAGATGGTCTTCATCCCTGACGAAACGCGCGGCACGCTCTGTGTTTCCAGCCAGATAGGCTGCACGCTCAACTGCACTTTCTGTCACACCGGCACGATGCGGCTGGTACGCAATCTGACGCCGGGCGAGATCGTTGGCCAGGTTATGCTGGCGCGGGATGCGCTGGGTGAATGGCCAAAGGGCAGTATGGCTGGATTTGGCCCTGATGAGGACGACATCGACGACGACGACGGCGATTCACTAGGCGATTACAGCGCCAAGGGCCGGCTGCTCACCAATATCGTGATGATGGGCATGGGCGAGCCGCTGTATAACTTCGACAATGTCCGCGATGCGCTGAAGCTGGTGATGGACGGCGACGGGCTTGGCCTGTCGCGCCGCCGCATTACCCTTTCGACCAGCGGCGTGGTTCCGATGATCGAGCGCTGCGGCACCGAAATTGGCGTCAACCTTGCCGTCTCGCTGCATGCGGTAACGAAGGAGGTGCGTGACGAGATCGTGCCGATCAACCGCAAATATGGCATCGAGGAACTGCTGGCCGCCTGCGCTGCCTATCCCCGCTCGTCCAATTCGCGGCGGATCACGTTCGAATATGTCATGCTCAAGGACAAGAACGACAGCGACGACGACGCCCGCGAATTGATCCGGTTGATCAAGCACTACAGGCTGCCCGCCAAGGTCAACCTGATCCCGTTCAATCCCTGGCCCGGCGCAATTTACGAATGTTCGGATCCTGAGCGCATCCGCCGCTTCTCGGCGATCATCTTCGATGCCGGCATCAGCGCCCCGGTCCGCACGCCGCGCGGGCGCGACATCGATGCAGCCTGCGGCCAGCTCAAGACGAGTGCCGAAAAGAAAAGCAAGGCCGAGCTAGAACGGCAGGCCGCAGCCGTTTGGGCGGAAAAGCAGGCGGCGCTGGGCTGATTCCACTGCGACTCGTCGTATGGCTGCAACGTTTCATCCTGCAAACCGGTTTCCAACGAAGCATTCATCGGAGGTTGTCGCGACCTTGGCCAAAGTCTGTGCGTTCTCTGGTCGAACCGACCGCGCAGAAATAGGAGCAAACCATGCGCAAGACAATTCTGGCGGCAGCACTGGCGACGCTGGCTGTTCCGGCGGTGCCGGTCTTGGCCGATCCGCCTGACTGGGCGCCGGCCCATGGCCATCGCGAGCATTATCGCAATTACGATCGGGGCTATGGGGGTGGCTACAACCAGCCCCAGCGATATTACAGGACCGACAACGGAATCCGCTATTGGGAAGGCAATGACGGCCAGTACTATTGTCGCCGGTCCAACGGAACGACCGGTTTGCTGATCGGCGGCGTTGCCGGAGCTCTGATTGGTCGCAGCATCGATCGTCGCGGCGACCGGGCTCTTGGCACCATCCTGGGTGCCGGTGCCGGTGCGCTGCTGGGCCGCGAGGTTGAGCGCAGCGGATCGCGCTGCCGATAAGACTTGGAGTTTGGCACAATGGAGATGCCCGGCCGAAACGCCGGGCATCTTCTTGTAGACGGTTGCAATCCGGCGGCGATCTGCTTGAGATAAGCGATGCTTCCAACGGTCCTAGTCACAGGCGGTGCCCGGCGCATTGGCGCTGCCATAGCGCGGGCCTTCGGCGCGGCTGGCTGGCACGTCATCATCCATCATCGCGATTCGCATGACGAGGCCGAAGTCCTGGCCCGCGACCTTGATTCCGCGGAGACGTTCAGCTGCGATCTTGCCGATAGCGAAGCCGCGGTTGCGATGATCCGACATTTCGCCGAACGGCTCGACGATTGGCGTGTGTTGGTGAACAACGCCTCGGTGTTCCACCACGACGATACGCTGCGGCTCGATCCCGATACTTTCGACGAAGCCATGGCAGTCAACGCCGCAAGTCCAGTTCGCATGACGCAGGCATTCCTTACTCATGCTCGCGCCGAGGGCGGCCGCCGCGTGATCCAGGTTACTGACCAGAAGCTCGTCAACCCCAACCCTGATTTCCTGTCGTACACTATGTCAAAGCACGCGCTGGGCGCGACCATTGCGATGTTGGCAATGGCTAGCGACAATCCCGTAGACCGCATCTATGGCCTTGCGCCGGGAGCGAGCTTGCCTTCGTTCGACCAGCATGATGACGAACACGAAGTGAGCGGTCGGCTCAATCTGCTGGGGCGGCTGACTGATCCACGGGAGTTGGCAGATGCGGCACTCTTTTTGAGCTCAGGTTGGCTGGCCAGCGGGGAGACGCTGATCGTCGATTCGGGACTGCACCTGCTGCCGCAGCCCCGCGATGTGCTGTTCATGGCACGTGCCAATCGATAGGTACTTCCGGCTAGCGGCGAGGAATTTCCTTGGCCTGTCAATGCCTGGCTTGTAATATCCATCCTATGTGGTTGCTTGATAAAATGCTGGGCAAGCTGATCCGTCAGGGCCAATTGATCGTCACTGACTTTGACGGCAAGGAATATCGCTATGGAGAAGCCTCGGCCGATCCAGTGCGTATCCGCCTGACCGACAAGCGCGCTGCCCTCGATATTGCGAAGGACCCGCGCCTCGGTGCTGGCGAAACCTGGATGGACGGGCGGCTGGTGGTCGAATCGCCGCACGACATTCGCGACTTGGTGTTGCTGGTAATGGGCAATGCCAACCGGTCGGGCCAGAAGCTCGAAGCACCGAACGGCCTAAAGCGCGCCATCGACCGAATTGCCTCGCGGCTCGATCAGATCAACTTCCGTGCCCGCGCCAGCGACAATGTCGTCCACCACTATGGTCTGACCCGCGAGTTCTATGAGCTGTTCCTCGATGAGGACCGGATGTATTCGATGGGCTATTATCGCGATCCGTCCAACTCCCTTGAGCAAGCCCAGATCGACAAGAAGGCGCTGATTGCTGCGAAACTGAACCTCAAATCCGGGCAGGCGGCAGGCATACAGGTGCTCGATATCGGTTGCGGCTGGGGCGGGTTCGGACTGTTCCTCAACAAGCACTATGGTTGCGAAGTGCTCGGCGTCAGCCTCGCGCCTGATCAGGTCGCATTCGCAAACGAGCGCGCAGAGGCGACAGGCGTGGCCGACAAGGTCAAGTTCCAACTGATCGATTACCGCGACGTCCCGGGACAATTCGACCGCATTTCCAGCATCGGAATGATCGAGCACCTAGGCAAAGGGCATTACGGCGAATATTTCAGCAAGTGCTTCACGCTGCTGGCGGATGACGGAGTGATGCTGACTCACACCATCGGCCGGACCGGCCCGCCCGGCCCCACTGACGCCTGGGCGCGCAAATATATTTTCCCCGGCCACTATCTGCCCGCGCTGAGCGAACTGGTCACTGCCAGCGAGCAGACCGGCTGGGGGGTCGCGGATGCCGAGGTACTGCGCTACCATTACGCCTATACGCTCGCTGAATGGTATCGCCGCACCACGCTGCACGAAGCCGAGATCACCGCGATGTTCGATGCGCGCTTCTTTCGCATGTGGCAGTTCTATCTGGCCGGTTGCGAACAGGGCTTCCGCTTTGCCCACCTGGTCAACTACCAGCTGCAGACCGTCAAGCAGCGCGGCGCCGTGCCAATGATGCGGGATTATATCGAGGCGGAGGCGCTGCGGCTGTCGGGGCTGGAAGATACCCCCCAAAGGCATCTGGAACGAAAGCCGGCGGAGTAGCCATTGCGATGAGCGCCCTCGCCTGCTAGCCGCGCCCCCGCATATAGCCGCGCGGGGTTCGCTCATGTCCGATATCAAGAAAGTCGTCCTGGCCTACTCCGGTGGTCTCGACACCAGCGTCATCCTCAAGTGGTTGCAAGTCACTTATGATTGCGAGGTCGTGACCTTCACAGCCGATCTTGGGCAAGAGTGCGAACTGGAACCGGCACGGGCCAAGGCCAAGTTGATGGGCGTGCCCGACAAGCACATCTACATTGACGACTTACGCGAAGAATTCGTCCGCGATTTTGTCTTTCCGATGATGCGCGCAAATGCCCGCTATGAGGGCGACTATCTTCTGGGAACATCGATAGCCCGGCCGCTGATTTCCAAGCGGCTGGTCGAAATTGCGCGCGAAACCGGAGCCGATGCGGTGGCACACGGCGCGACCGGCAAGGGCAACGACCAGGTTCGCTTCGAGCTGGGCGTTGCGGCACTGGCACCGGACATCAAGGTAATCGCTCCGTGGCGGGAATGGGACCTGACCAGTCGCACGGCTCTCATCGCATGGGCCGAACAGCACCAGATCCCGGTGCCCAAGGACAAGCGTGGCGAAAGCCCGTTCTCAACCGACGCCAATTTGCTGCACACTTCCTCGGAAGGCAAAGTGCTGGAAGACCCGTGGGACGAGACCCCGGACTATGTTTATTCGCGCACGGTCAATCCCGAAGATGCGCCGGACGAGCCGGAATACATCACAATCGATTTCGACCGCGGCGATGGCGTGGCGCTGAACGGGGCGGAAATGTCGCCCGCCACGCTGCTCACCGCGCTCAATGAACTCGGCCGCAAGCATGGCATAGGGCGGCTCGATCTGGTCGAGAACCGCTTCGTCGGCATGAAGAGCCGCGGCATGTATGAGACGCCCGGCGGCGAGATCTATGCCCGCGCCCATCGGGGCATCGAATCGATCACGCTTGATCGCGGCGCGGCGCATCTGAAAGATGAGCTGATGCCCAAATATGCCGAGATGATCTACAACGGCTTCTGGTTCGCTCCCGAGCGCGAGATGTTGCAGGCAGCGATCGATCACAGTCAGAT
Source organism: Novosphingobium sp. (assembly GCA_039928735.1). Lineage (GTDB taxonomy): Bacteria > Pseudomonadota > Alphaproteobacteria > Sphingomonadales > Sphingomonadaceae > Novosphingobium. Next base: position 9,267 of record JBDSSP010000164.1, read on the forward strand.
CAAAGTGAGCGGCACAGTTCGGCTCAAGCTTTACAAGGGCTCGGCGAGCGTGGTCGGACGCAAGTCGCCCAACTCGCTATATTCCGAACGGCATGTCACGTTCGAGGACGATGCCGGCGCCTATGACCAGAAGGACGCTGCGGGATTCATTCGGCTAAATGCACTCCGGTTACGCCTGTTGGCGGCCCGGGACAGATAGTCCCGCTGCACTGCAACCAGACTTGTCCACCGCACATGGTCGGTTGTGCACCGGCAAAGCGGCGGCCTGTGGATAACCCCATCATTTTTTGCTTGCGCGACTCACTTTTGAGGCGCAGCTTTCCTGTGTCGGAAGGATAAAACTTCTCTCCTCAATCTGGTCTAACCACCTGAATGGGATCGGAAAAGTCTAATCTTTTCGAGATAGCAGCGATGCCCGCAGCAGCGTCGGAAAACACGCCTCGGAAGTTCTTCGGAACCTGCCTTGGCGAACCGCAGATGCAGCGAGAGGCGCGAGGCTATCGGCAGGCTTCAAGTGGCCGGAAGGCGCGAAGGAAAGCTTACTGGCGGTCGCAAGACCGGCAATGGGCGGACAAAATCGCCGGAAGGAAACTGGAAGGAAGCGGTCCGCAAGGGCAGCTTTCTGACGGCGAAACATGGAACCGCCCATTGGAACCGCCAGGTGGAAAGAAGCGATCCTTCGGGATAACTTCCGACCGCCTGACGGGACCACACGTCGGTGCAGTCACACTGGCCGAAGGAAGCCGGTTTGCGGATATCGCAAGATCGAAGCAGGCCGAACTGTTTGAGCAATGCAATGATCGCGCGCCAGAAATGGTGTTGGGGGGATCACCCCCTGAGCCGGTCAGGTCCGATGCGACGAGCATCACGATGCGAAGCACCCACGGTGCCCATTGCACTCGCGGTCGCTCGATGAGCATCATGGCGACCACGCATGAAGTCAGGCAGGGAACAGGCGACCAATCATTCGTCCGGAAACGGCGCAGGCGATAGTGGGGCCGGCAGCAATGCCGGCCCCATTTACGTTTGATGGCTCGTTTAGGTCAGGATCACCGCAGGTTGGTAATCAGGCCGCAACATCCTCAGGCACGCCGTCACCGAAATCGTAGAACCGCGCATACTGCCGGCGATAGGCCAGCATCGGGCCATCGCCCTTCACCAGCAGAGGCTCGGCGCGGTAGATCTTGGAATTCCAGATCGGAATGTCCTGCTCCACCTGCTTCACCAGATCGCGCATCCGGGCCTTGGTGACGCGCATCTTGCCCTCGCTGATCCCAGGCGGATGATAGAGCTGCCAGCGCAGATGGGTATGTTCGGCGTCGATCGGCGACACTTCCTGCGCCATCACAACATGACAGACGTCGATGAACTCGCTGATCGACTGGCCCGGCCCGGTCGCCATCACGTCAATGATCCCGGTCATCGGCCCGCGCGGGGTGACCATTTCGGCGACAACCTTATTGCGCCGGACCCAGCCTTCGAGTTTGAAATCACCTTCCGGGGGCCCCTGGATGCCGTGTACTGCGTTGAAATGTTTGTAGTCCTGTCCATTTTCGGTGATTTCCTGGACGTGGATATCGATCAGCCACTCGTGGCGTTCGGCCTCGACCCATGCGCCGCCGCCGGGGCATGCCGGAAGTCCGGCGAGCTCCCATTTCGGTGCCGCGTTGTTCGGGTGGTTCCAGACATAGACCACGCCGTCCTTTTCCTGGATCGGCCAGGTCGGCAGGCAGCCGCGTTTGAGCTGGGACGGGATGTGCTCGTTGTAAGGAATGTGGGTCACCTGCCCGCCGCCGTTAAATTTCCAATGGTGATAGGCGCATTGAAGATCGTTTCCCTGCACCGTGCTGTTCACGCCAAGATGCGCGCCGAGGTGGGGGCAATAGGGGTCGACTGCGTTGAGCGTGCCATCCTCGCCGCGCCATATGACAAGCTCCGCGCCAAAATAGCGGACTGTGCGGATGTGGCCCCGCTCAATCTCGTCTGACATCGAGACGGCGAACCAGCCGAACGGGATCGGCAGCGAGGCATAGCCCCGATCAGTTTTCGTGGAAGCATGTGTCATGGTTATCTCCGTCATGCGCCGCGCCGGGCCTTTAGCATCTTGCCGATCACTGCCAGTTCATCGATGGAAGTCGGCGGGATGGCATAGCTGGTGCGGTCTTCGATCTCGGCGAGATGCGCCTCGATATCTTCGGCCGTGGCCGGGGGGCCATCCGGTGCGAGCCAACCATCGGCGACGGCAATGAACACCCGCCCGAACCGCCGCCCGCCCGCCGAGAAGGCCTCGCCAGTGACCGAACAGGCCGAACTCGCCAGCCACACGGCCATCGCCGTGACCTGCTCCGGCCCTGCGTCTTCAGGCGCCATGCCCTTGCTGTGAAGCTGCTCGGTGAAGGTTTCGGGTACCGGGCCTTTGTCGCCAAAAGGCGCCACCGGGAGGATGCAATTGGCCTTGATGCCATGCTCTTCGCCTTCGATCGACAGACCCCGGGCAAGCCCGAACATGGCCGACTTGGCTGCGGCATAATTGGTGCCGAGCACCCGGCCGAAAGCGCCTGTCGAGCTGCTGGTCAGGACGATGCGGCCATATTTCTTCGCCTGCATCACCCGCCAGGCTGGCCGTGTCACGAAGAAGGCGCCGCGCAAGTGGACATCGAGCACCGGATCGAGTTGGTCGGGGGTCATGTCCTCAAATGGCTGATGGCGCCACACTCCGGCATTGTGGATCACCGCGTCGATCGTGCCGAAGCTGTCCAGCGCCGTCGCGACGATTGCTTGCCCGCTTTGCTCGGTCGCCACCGTATCGTAGGAAGCGACGGCAGTGCCGCCGGCAGCCTCGATCTCGCGTACCACTGCATCGGCAGCGGAGCCTTCGGGGCTGCCTAGCCCGCCGATATCGTTCACCACGACTTTGGCGCCCCGGCGGCCGAGATCAAGCGCATAAGCCCGGCCCAGGCCTTGGCCTGCTCCGGTGACTATCGCGACCTGGCCGTCAAATGAAATCGGCATTTCACTGCTCTCCGGTTCGTGGGGAATATCGCCCGCGTGGAATATCCCTGAACGGCACGTCCTTGTCCACGCGCGGCTCGCCCGGCAGACCGAGCACGCGTTCCGCGATGATGTTTTTCATGATCTCGTCGGTGCCGCCACCCAGCCTGAGGCCAGGCGCCCACAGGAAGCGGTGCTGGAACTTGCCGCTTTCCAGCGCCAAGGCTGGATCGTCGATCAGCCCGCCGTGATCGAGAATATCGAGTGCCTGGGAGGAAAGGTTGCCGCCCAGGCCCGACCATAGCAGTTTGCCCGCAGAGCCTTCCGGCCCAGGCGTCTTGCCGTGGCTCAGCGCGGTCAGCGTGCGGAAGCTGAGCAAGCGGATCGCCTCGGCATCGACGTAGAGATCGGCGAGCCATTCGCGGAAGGCCGGATCGTCGAGCACAGTGCCGTCGAACGAAGGCACCTGCCCCGCCAGCTTGATCATGTCGCGCCAGTTGAGACCAGTGCCCGAACCCAATGCGGCGCGCTCGTTCATCAGGGTCGAGATGACGACCTTCCAGCCGCCACCCACTTCGCCGACGCGCTGGTTATCAGGTATGCGCACGTCAGTGAGGAACACCTCGTTGAGCTCGTTATCACCCGACATCATCCGGATTGGGCGGACATCGACGCCGGGACTCTTCATGTCGAGCCAGAAGGCGGTGAGCCCTTTGTGCTTGGGCACGGAAGGATCGGTGCGGGCGACAAGCATGCCGTAATCGGCCATCTGTGCGCCGCTGTTCCAGACTTTCTGGCCATTGATCAGCCAATCGCCATCGTCCTGCACCGCCGCCGTGCGGATGCCCGCCGAATCGGAGCCGCTGCTTGGTTCGGAAAACAGCTGGCACCAGATCTCCTCGCCTCTAACGGCAGAAGGCACCCGCGCCAGCGAGGCCTCGTCTGTGCTGAATTCCATCAAGGCGGGCAGCAGCATGTGCAGACCGGTCATGAAATAGGTGAACTGGATGCCGGCGCGGGCCTCTTCCTGGTTGAAGATGGCCTCCTCGATCTGGGTGCCCCCTGCCCCACCCCGCTCCTTGGGCCAAGACAGGCAGGCATAACCGGCGTCGGCCTTGATCGCCTGCCACAACCTCGCGACTTCCTTGTGCGCCGGATGCCAGTTGCGATTTTCCTCCCGCGTAAGGTGCGACATGTCGGGGCGGTTGGCCGCGATCCAGGCGCGAACCTTGGCGCGATATTCAGCCTCGGCGGGGTTGTCTTCGAAGTTCATGGCGTTTCCTCCGCGAAGACGTGGTCCTCCGCAGCCAGCCGCGAGACGAGCCGGTCGGCAAGGTGACGTTTCCACACGCGCGGTGCGCCAAGGATCAGGCTCAGATGCCGGGCGCGGCGATAGAAGAAATGGCAGTCCGCTTCCCATGTGAAGCCGATGCCGCCGTAAGTCTGGATGTTCTCGCGTGCGGCGAGATAATAGGCGGCGGATGACGAGACGCGGGCGGCAGCGGCGGCCAGCGCCAGTTCGGGCGCGTCGCTGGCGAGCGCCCAGGCGCCATAATAAGCATTGGCTCGGGCGACTTCGTTGCGCACGAACACATCGGCCAGCTTGTGCTTGATTGCCTGATAAGAGCCGATCTGACGGCCGAATGCATAGCGCTCCAGCGCATAGTCGCGCGCCATTTCCAGCGCGCGGTCGGCACCGCCGAGCGCCTCGAAGGCGAGCAGGATGGCGGCGCGGTCGTGGATGCGCGCGAGTTGTTCGGGACCATCTCCGGGTAGCAATAACATGGCCGGGGCATTGGCGAAGGTAATCCGTGCCGCGCCCCTCGTTGGATCAAGCGTCGACACCACTTCGCGCGTCACCCCAGGCCCGGCAAAGTCAACCAGATACAGGCCCAGACCTTCATCTGAATTCGCCAGTACCACCGCCCGGTCCGCCGTCATGCCGTCGGTCACTGGCAGCTTGACGCCCGTCAGCGCGCCGTTCTCAAACCACGTCTTGATCCGCTCGCCCCAAAGCACACCCGGCCCTTCGCTCACCGCCAGCGTGCCGATCAATTCGCCGGTAGATACCTTGGGTAGCCACTCTGACTTCTGAACCTCGGTCCCGGCGACCAGCAAGGCTTCGGCAAACAGGTAGACGCTGGAGGCAAAGGGCACCGGCGCCACAGCGCGGCCCAGTTCTTCCGCCAAGGCGCAGAGCTCGACATAGCCCAGCCCCAGGCCGCCGTATTTCTCCGGGATTGCCGCGCCACACCAGCCCTGCTCGCCGATCCGCGCCCACAAGGACGCATCGTGGCTTTGCTGTCGATCGTCCAACACACCGCGTGCGGCGCTCAAAGGCGCAACATCGGCCAGGAAGCGCCGCGCCTCGTCCTTCAGGGCTTTCTGGTCATCGGTGTAATCGAAGTTCACGCATCACCTTCGGAAGTCTCGGCCAGCCATGCTTGCCAATACACATCCCCTGTTGCAATACCGCCCGGCAACCGCAAGTCAAAAAGAGGAAGTGTCATGTCCCGTCCGCGCGAAATCGGCGTGATCGATACGCTGATCGGCTTTCGCGATACCCACCAGATGGGCGTCGCCAGCACCAAGGGCGATTGGCAGCGCCATCCGGCGGAATACATGTTCAAGGACATTCCCGATGAAATCGGCGAAAGCGACGACCGGCTGGCCGCAATCGCGGAAACCGTGGCGCAGATGGATGCGCATAATATCCGCCTGGGCGTGATCCACATGTCGGACGACCGCGCCGAGGAAGCGATGAAACGCTACCCGGGCCGCTTCGCAGCGCTCCGTCCGGTCAATCCCAACATGGGCATGGATGCAGTCCGGTTGATTCAGCGGGAATTTGATGCCGGACTGATCAAGGGGGTGAGCTTCTTCCCCTCGGGCCAGAATCCTCCCGTGCCGATCAACAGCAAGCTAGCCTATCCGGTCTATGCCAAATGCATCGAATTGGACTTGCCGATTTTCATCAACGTGGGCGTGCCTGGCCCGCGCATTCCGATGATGCCGCAATGGGTCGGGCATCTCGACGAGGTGGCTTACGATTTGCCCGAACTCAAGGTGGTGATGCGCCACGGCGCGGAGCCCGATGTCGATCTGGCGATCAAGCTGCTGCTCAAGTGGCCTAACCTCTATTATTCTACCAGCGCCTTCGCTCCGAAATACTGGCCCGAGGCGATTATCAAATTCGCCAACTCACGCGGCGCCGACAAAATCATTTACGGCGGCTATTTCCCGATGGGGCTGGAGCTGACCCGGATTTTTGACGAGATGGACGGGGTGCCGTTCAAGGACGCGGTCTGGCCGAAGTTCTTGCGCGATAATGCGGCGAAAGTCTTGGGGCTTGCGGTTTAAGCACTCTGCGCCCGGTCAATCGCGATGACCGATCCAGAAATGAAGCTGGCCCGGTCCGACGCCAGATAGACAATCAGGTCGGCGATCTCTTCGGGCCTTGCGCTGCGGCCGCTGCTGAACACTTTCATCGTTGCCTCGCGGCCGCCCAGCTTGTCGTCGAACCGCTGGTGGACCTCATCAGCCATGGCGGTGTCGGTGAAGCCGGGCATCACCGCATTGATCCGCACGTCCAGCCCGGCGCGGTTGACTTCAAGCGCCGCGCTGCGGTTGAAATGTGCCACTGCTGCCTTGCTTGCGCCATACGACGCCATAGCCGGATTTCCCTTGAGCGAGGCGGTCGACGAGACATTGACGATCGCCCCTTTCCCCGCCGGACGCATGAACCCCAGCGCCATGGCCATTCCCATAACCACGCCATCGACATTGACTGCAAAGACTTCGCGAAAGGTCTCCATGATGGCCTCGTCGACGCGGTCGAAGCGCGCAATCCCGGCGCAGTTGACCATGATGTCGAGTCGGCCCCATCTTGCCCCGACCCAGTCGCCGAGCGCAGTCCAGTCCTCCTGCCGGGTGACATCGAGGGCGCGAGCCTGGGCCGCCATCGGCGGCAATGCGGATTGCCTTGTGCCCCGGCTTCGCAAGGACCGAACTGTCCTCAGCCATTTAGTACTCTCCCGGCAGACTCTTCACAGAGCCGTCATAGCCTTGCGCTAGATCAATGAACATCCCCTGTTGCATTATTTATGGCCTGCGCTAGGGGAACCACTGACGGTTCCTGACTCCCGGTCAGTCCAAGGCAAGAGCTGCAAATATGCCCAAATACGATCCGCACAATCTGAAAGCTCTGGTTAGCGGTCGCGCTGCCTTGCTGAAGCATCTCGAACATGCGGACACCGCGCCGCTGCTGATGGTGCTGGTGCATTTGGGTGGTGATCCCACCTGGCTCGATCGCATTGCGCCGCACATCAAGGGTCCGTGGTCATTCCACGACGCGACCCCCGATGCGCTCCGGGCAGAACTGCGCGAAGCCGTGGCCGATGTTCTGGAGGGTTATGCAAGCACCGGCAAGCGCCTGCCCACGGAATTGCCGATGGACCTGCTGCCTCAGATGCTTCGCGCCTGCACCGGACAAGATGTGCCGAGCGAATATTTCCCGATGGTTGATGAGGAAATGGACCTTGCCGATGCCGATCCCAAGACGGTGCACTGGCGTAGCAAACCCGATCCGCTGCAACTCGCCAACTTTCAGGTGCTGGTGGTGGGCGCAGGGTTTTCAGGTGTGGGCATGGGCATCAAGCTCAAGCTCGCTGGCATTCCCTTCGTCATTATCGAGAAAAATGAGGATGTTGGCGGCACCTGGTATGAGAATACCTACCCCGGCATCGGGGTCGATACCGCCAACCACTTCTATTCTTACAGCTTCGACAACAACAACGACTGGGATCACTTCTTCGCCAAGGGCGACGAGATCGAAGCCTATATCAAGAGAAACACCGACCGGAACAACTTGCGCGACGAGATCCGGTGCAACGACGAGGTCCTCACCCTGCGCTGGGATCAGGCCTCGTTGCTGTGGCATGCAGAGATTGGCCGCAAGGATGGCTCGACTTACCAGATGACGGCCAATGCCGTGGTCAGCGCAGTCGGCATGCTCAACCGCCCGAAAGTGCCGCCGATCAATGGGCTGGAAAGTTTCGCCGGTCCCAAGTTTCATACCGCGCGCTGGGACCATTCCGTGGATTACAAGGGCAAGCGCGTCGGCATGATCGGCACGGGCGCTTCGGGCATGCAGGTCGGCCCTGCGATCCAGCCGTTCGTCAAACAACTGACGATCTTCCAGCGAAGCCCGCACTGGGCCATGCTCAACCCGCTCTACTTCGAGACAGTCAGCGACGCCAAAAAGTGGGTGCTCAACAACATCCCGTTCTACACCAAGTGGTTCCGCTTCCAGTTGTTCTGGTCGTCGTCAGATACCTTCCACCACAATCTCAAGGTCGATCCGAACTGGCCCGACAGGAAACACACGCTCAATGCCGCCAATGCCGCCGTGCGCCAGCAACTCGAAGCGCACATCGCGGAGGAAGTTGGCCACGATCCAGAGCTGATCCGCAAGGCGACGCCGGACTATCCGCCCTATGGCAAGCGCATGCTGCGCGACAATCACTGGTACCGGATGTTGACTCTGCCCAATGTCGATCTGGTCGATGAGCAGATCGACCATATTGCACCCGACGGCGTGGTCACATCCGATGGCAAGCTGCACCCGTGCGAGATACTCGTGCTGGCCACTGGATTCGAGACGCGCCGCATGCTGTGGCCGATGCAGATTGAGGGCCGCGGTGGCGCAACGATTCTTGAGCGTTGGGGCGACGAAGACCCGCGTGCCCATCTGGGCATCACCGTGCCGGAATTTCCCAATTTATTCCTGATCTATGGCCCCAACACCAACCTGTCACACGGCGGCAGCGCGGTATTTCATTCGGAATGCCAGGTGCGCTACATCATGCAGGCCTTGCGCGAACTGGTCGAGACCGGCCAGGGCGCATTGGAAGTCAAGCCGGAGCCGTTCTGGGATTATCAGGACAAGGTCGATGCGGCGCACAGCGAGCTGGTCTGGGCTCATCCCGGCGTCACTAGCTGGTACAAGAATAGCCAAGGCCGGGTCCACGCCGCATCGCCCTGGCGATTGGTCGACTATCGCAACATGACGGCGGTGTTCGAGCCTTCCGAATATGAATTCACTGCGGCCAAGGTGCCTGCATGAGCCTCGAACCGCTTCTTCGCCCGCGCTCGATCGCGGTGATTGGCGCTTCGGACAACAAGGCACGGATCGGCGGCGTGCCGGTCGATCTGCTCAAGCGCGCAGGCTTCGCGCGCCTCTACCCGGTCAACCCGAAGAACGAGACGGTGCAAGGTCTGGTCGCTTTTACGGATGTTGAAGCGGTGCCTGAAGTTGTGGACCTTGCAATCATCGCGCTTTCTGCCGAAGCGACCCTGCCGATGCTGGAACGCTGCCACGCGCTGGGGATCCCAGCGGCGATGGTTTACGCCTCGGGCTATGCCGAAACCAATGAGACAGAAGGCCAGGCGAAACAGGATGCCCTGGCAAAATTTGCGGCGCGCACGGGCATGCAGATTGCCGGGCCGAACTGCATGGGAAATGCCAATTTCACCGACGCTATCTTCACCACGTTCGGCCAGTCGTTCCAACCCGGTGAGGCTGCGGGAACCACGGCGCTTTTGACGCAAAGTGGCAACATGTGCGCCACGGTGTTCCGCATGGCGCGGCGCGCCGGGGTGACTTTCAGCCAGGTGATCAACACCGGCAACGAGGCCTCGGTCGAATTCAGCGACTACCTCGATTATCTTGCCAGCGATCCAGCCACCAATGCGGCGGTTTGCTACATCGAGGAACTGCGCAACGGTCCAAATTTCCTTGCTGCCTCCGCAAAGTTCCGCGCGGCGGGCAAGTTGCTGGCGGTTTACAAGGTCGGTGCAAGCGAAAAGGGCGCGGAAGCCACACGTTCGCACACTGCAGCTCTCGCTGGCGACATCGCCGCCTATGACGCGGCTTTTGCCCGCGCTGGCGTAGCGCGGGCGGGATCGCTGGCCGAACTAGCCGATCTCGCCTATCTCCACACGGTTGGCGGCAAGATCGGCGGCAGTAACTGCGCTGTGCTGAGCATTTCCGGCGCGGCGGGGGCCATTCTGGCGGACGCTCTGGCTCTGGCGGGCGGTGATACGCCGACATTGCCGCAAGCCGTGCAGGACGGCCTTGCCGCGCAAATTCCCGGCCATTCGATGGTTTTCAACCCGATCGACATGACCGGCAATGTCGTCAATTCAAACGACTTCATCTCCGAATGCATCCGGCTGGCGCTGAGCCCCGACAATATCGACCTGCTGCTGCTCTACACACCGGGCAATTTCCTGACGCAAGCGCTCGATCAGGTCGAAAAGGCGGCAGCTGAACAGGGCAAGGCGATCGTGGTGATCGACACCTTCGCCATGGCTGACCAGGAACGGCTGGCGCAGCACGGCATTGGCTATTTCGACGACTTCGATCGTGCCGCGCGGGCGATCAGTGCTTATGGTGCGTGGAAACGGGCGGCGCTCACCGCTCCTGTCGCGTCCAAAGCTTCTGCCACCTGGCCCGCTTTCCCGCCGGGTCGCTCGGCGCTGTCAGAGACCGAAGGCAAGGAGGCGCTCGCCCGCTTCGGAGTGCCCGTGGTGCTTGATGCGCTGGTTCACTCCGAGGCCGAGGCCCGCACTGAAGCCGCGCGGATCGGCTTCCCGCTGGTCGCCAAATTGGTCAGCCCGGACGTCGCGCACAAGACCGAGCATGGCCTGATCCGGCTTGGGCTGGATAGCGCCGATGCCGTGGCCGATGCTTTCGAGACGATGGTGGCCAAGGCTGTATCGATGAACGTCCATATCGAAGGCGTGACTCTGGAGCCGATGCTGGCAGGCGGAGTTGAAATCCTTGCGGGGGTGACACGCGATGCAGTGTTCGGCTGGATGCTGACCGTCGGACTTGGCGGGGTCTGGACCGAGCTGATGCAAAATGCCTGCCACGCCCTGCTGCCTGTCGATGCGGCGGGTGCCGAAGCGATGCTGCGCGGTCTCAAGGGCTTCCGCCTGCTCGATGGCTATCGCGGCGCGCCCAAGGCCGATGTCGCGGCCGCCGCCCGGGCGATTGCGGCACTGGGCGAAGCAGTGCTAGCGGGCGGTGATGCCCTGCGCGAGGTTGAAATCAATCCGTTGCTGGTCTTGCCGGAAGGAAAAGGCGCTGTCGCCGTCGATGCGCTGGTACTTTTGAAAGAGGAACTGACATGTCGGATCTCGTAACCCCGCAACAAGTGGATATCAC
>JBDSSP010000165.1:0-6745 GCA_039928735.1 Novosphingobium sp.
CCAAGCTGATCCATCTGAAGCGCCCGCGCGATCTCGATCCGTCTCTGGGGCCGGAGCCGGTGGACTAGCGAGCGTTGACAAGCGCTGCTCCACCTTTTCTCTAGAGGAGCGGGTTGCTCACTTAGCATTCGATCGCCTTAATGCGGCCATCTGCCGATATTTCGATTGGGACAGTCCAGCTGATGCTGCGCCGAGATGGTTCATAGTGCTCGCACCAATCAGCGGCTTTGACTTCCGTATCGAATAACACGAACCCAATATCAACGTTGAGGCCCAAGACATTCATTTTGGCCGCAACGCGCAAGAGCGCTTCTCCCTGATCGGTTGTCCAGCCCGCCTCCGCCTCAACATGTCTACCATCAGGGACGATGAATTTCACACCATGCATGGCTGCAACTGCGAATGCAATTATGGGTGATTTCTGAAGGGTTAGCAGTTCTTGTTGGTCAGCGTCGATAAATCGATGACGGCCCAAAAGACATGAAAGTTCTTCAAAAAATACTTCTCCAGAATAAGCAGGCCGTACGATTATCACGCTCGTTAGGCACTCTATGACTTTGCGTTCAAGCACGTGCATGTCCGGGCGGTCCCATTCGAGCATGCCATCGCTTTTCTTGGTGAACTTTCGCTTTAGACGAGTTAGCCGCGCAGAAGTTTGCGCACGAGTAAGCCCAGTAGCGCGCATCAAAGCGTCGTCGTCGATTAACTTAAAAGTCGCATCTAGTGCTTCTGGCAAACACGTTGGCATGTCGTGCAAATTAAATTGTGTTTTTGCACCACCGGCAAACCGCGGCATGTGAAGAGACGCTATGTTATAATGGTCGATCACCCGCTCGACTGACAAACCCTTTGTTCGCGCGTCTGAATGCCCAAGCATATTACCGACGTCGCGAACGGTCTCCTTGCCATATGAATTTTCTCGCAGAAACAGCAGGAGGGAATTAAGGTCTTGAGCGAGATTTTTTCCGCTCAAGAGGCGCTGAGCCCGTGTCCGATATTCCCCTTTGCGCACTTCGGTTCGCCCCATGATGACCGAAGCTACCAAAAATAAACCTATTGTGTCTCACAAAATCAGCGAAAGGGATCTGCGTCAGCTCCTGAACCTATCCGGAAAATGGCGTTAGATGCCCGTCGGCGGCCAGGGCATTGGCGAGCCCCGCGCGAATCGACTGCAACTGGCGCATCACATCTGGAAATTTGCCTGCATTCTCAGAAGAATCAGCCGGTGCCGTTTCAGGCTTGCCGCCGGCAATCGCCAGGCGCGCACCGCGCAAGGTATAGCCTTCGCGGTGGACCAGCCGATCGATCGTGGCGACCAGCGCCACATCTTCGGGCCGATAATACCGCCGCCCGCCGCCGCGCTTAAGCGGGCGCAGCGTAGGGAACTGTTCTTCCCAATAGCGCAGGACATGCTGGCGGATGCCAAGCGCAGCGGCCACCTCGCCGATCGTGCGCATTGCATCGGGCGCTTTTCCGTCCGAAAATACAACAGGTTGATTCGTCCCGCTCATTTGCCGGAAACGCGTTCCTTGAGCATCTGGCTGGCGCGAAAGGTGAGAACACGCCGCGAAGTGATCGGAACTTCGACCCCGGTCTTGGGATTGCGGCCGATTCGCTGCGCCTTGTCGCGCAGCAGGAACGTGCCGAAGCCGGAAATCTTGAGGTTCTCTCCGCTGGCCAAGGCATCGCTCATATGGCCAAGGATTGTTTCGACCAAGGCCAGCGATTCAGACCGCGACAGACCAATCTTGCGATTCATCGATTCGGCTATTTCTGCACGTGTCAGCGTTTCGTTGGAACTCATCTGCCCAATTCCCCGATTATCGCGACTCCCAAGTGTACGATTCATAAGCTAAAGAGCAACGAATGCAATGGCGTGCTTAACCACTGTCAAAAACAGGGCAGCTATCACATGCGCAGCAGGCTGGCACCCCAGGTGAAGCCGCCGCCCATGGCTTCCAGCATGACCAGATCGCCCTGTTTGATGCGCCCATCCCGGATCGCCACATCGAGCGCCAAAGGCACCGATGCGGCCGAAGTGTTCGCGTGCTGGTCTACCGTGACGACCACCCGTTCCGGGGCGAGCCCGAGCTTCTTGGCAGTCGCATCGAGGATGCGGCCGTTGGCCTGATGCGGCACGACCCAGTCGAGATCCGCGACTTCCAGCCCGGCTTCAGCAAGCACCTCGCCCAGGACACTGACAAGGTTGGTCACTGCGTGGCGGAACACTTCCTTGCCCTTCATGCGCAGCTTACCGACCGTGCCAGTGGTCGAGGGGCCACCATCGACGAAGAGCAGCTGGTTGTGCGCGCCATCGGCATGGAGCTTTGTCGACAGAATCCCACGCGGCTCGGCGCCTGTTTCGTCGCGAGCCTCAAGCAAGACCGCCCCGGCGCCATCGCCGAACAGGACGCAGGTGGTGCGGTCTTCCCAGTCGAGAATGCGGCTGAAGGTTTCCGCGCCGATCACCAGCGCACGACTGGCCATTCCGGTGCGAAGCATCGAATCGGCAACGCCTAGCGCATAGAGGAAGCCTGAACAGACCGCCGCGACGTCGAAAGCAATGCCCCCGTTGCAGCCGAGCGCATCCTGCACCAGCGTGGCAGTCGCCGGAAAGGTTTGGTCCGGGGTTGCCGTGGCCAGCACGATCAGGTCGATCGAATTGGCCTCGATGCCCGCCGCGGCAATCGCCTGCCGCGCTGCCTCAGTGGCCAGCGAAGACGTGGTTTCGTCGGGAGCGGCGATATAGCGGTTGCGGATACCGGTCCGCTCGACGATCCATTCGTCGCTGGTATCGACCATTTTCGCGAGCTCAGCATTGCCGAGTGCGCGGCGCGGCAGGGCTGAACCACTGCCAATCAGGACGGAGCGGCGCGTCATTCGGCCGCCTCCGGCGTGCTGATTTCGCGCCGGTTGGCGGCTGAGATGCGCGCCAGATCGGCAATGATTCGTTCGGTCAGGTTTTCCTCCAGCAATCGCGCCGTGACATGCACGGCATTGGCCACGCCCGCCGCGCTGGCGCTGCCGTGACTTTTGACGACGATCCCGCCCAGTCCGAGAAACACGGCGCCGTTGTGGTTGTTGGGATCGAGATGGTGTTTGAGCAGTTCGGTCGCGGGCCGCGAAATCAGGAAACCAAGTTTCGAGCGCAGCGAACTGGCAAAGCTGCGGCGCAACAGGTCGGCAACGAAACGGGCCGTGCCTTCGACTGCTTTGAGCGCGATATTACCTGAAAAGCCGTCGGAGACGACAACATCGACATCGCCGCGGCAGAGCTTGTCGGCCTCGGTAAAGCCGTCGAATGCCATCGACAGGGTCCCGGCCGCGTCTTTCAACTGAGCCGCCGCTTCACGCAGCGCATCGGTGCCCTTGATATCCTCGGTGCCGATGTTGAGCAGGCGCACGCGCGGTGCTTCCCGGCCAGTGACAATCCGAGAATAGGCCGCGCCCATCACCGCGAATTGCACGAGATTGCGAGCGTCGCACTCGGTATTCGCGCCAAGATCGAGCATCACCACGTCGCTGTCCCCGAGAGTCGGCAACAGCCCTGCCAGCGCAGGCCGGTCGATTCCCGGCATAGTGCGCAATGCCAGCTTGGCCATGGCCATCAGCGCGCCGGTGTTGCCGCCACTGACAGCTGCTCCGGCAGCGCCTAGTTTCACGGCGTTTATGGCCATGCCCATCGAAGTGGTCTTGGCGCGGCGAATCGCTTGGCTCGGTCTCTCTTCACCGCTGATCGAATCGGCCGCGTGGAGAATTTCAGAGGCGGCTCGTAAGTTGGGGTGCTTTTCCAGCGCCGCCTTGATCTGCGGCTCATCGCCGACCAGCAGGAATTTGAAGCGATCATGGCTGCGGCGCGCAATAGCTGCGCCTTCGATCATGACCCGTACGCCCTCATCTCCGCCCATCGCATCAACAGCGATCCGCGGAAGACTCATGGCAATAATATCCTAAGCTTGCGGGCCTAGAGCCCGACCGCGATAATTTCGCGCCCGTTATAGTGGCCGCAGGCCCCGCACAGGTTGTGCGGACGCTTCAGTTCGCCACAATTGGGGCATTCATGGAATGCAGCGACGGTCAGCGCATCGTGGCTGCGGCGCATGCCCCGGCGGGACGGCGAAGTTTTACGTTTTGGGACAGCCATGGCGGCACATGTTCCTGCATATTTTAAACAATTATTGGAAACCGCACTTGGCCAAGCCCCCCAGGCGCTCAAGCCTGCAGATCCAGGCCATTGCGCCACAGCCCGTCCAGCGGCAGCGAAGGCGCGCCTATAGCGCAATTGGCGCGGCTTGCAACCCGCAGCGAAACGGCTAGTCTTCCAGGCATCTTCAGGAGGGGAATTCCATGATCTTGCCAACCACGCTGTGCATGGCCGCAGCCGCCGCTCTCGTCAATTTCTGGCTGGGAATGCGCTGCGGCAAAGTTCGACAGTCCGAAAAGATATCGGTGGGCGATGGCGGCAACGAAATGCTGATCCGCCGGATGCGGGCGCAGGCCAATTTCGGCGAACAGGTACCGTTGACGGTGATCCTGGTCGGACTGGTCGAAATGGCAGGCAAAGGCGGCCAATGGCTGGCCCCGGCAGCAGCCGTGTTCATCCTCGGCCGGATCGCCCATGGCATCGGCATGGATGGCAATTTCAAGGCGGGCCGGCCGGTTGGTATGCTGACCGCGATGCTGTTGCAGCTGGTGCTGATCGTTGTCGGGGTGCTTACGGTGCTGGGCAAGATCTAGGCGAACGCCAGCGCCCGCAGGTGAGCGCGGGGGCTTCGGGCACAGTCATCATGGCACAAGCGGACGGGGTGACCGGCGCCGGGTTTGCCTGACGCGACAGGCTTAGTCTGCGTGAAATCGTTGCGAACGGCTGGCGAGGTCCACGGGTCTCGCTAGCTCGGCCCTGTCGTGCGGGGAGGTAGCGGGACGGGCTCGCGTCCTTGCCGCTGACCTTCGGGGCATACCCCGAGATTGCGGGCCGGAGATCGCCGGCCCTCCACGCATCGTTGGTGCGCGGACGCTACCGCTAGCCCTTCGACAGGCTCAGGATGAACGCCGGTCACGCGCGGGAGTGGCAAGCGAAGCGCTATCGCCCCCGCACCCGTCGCTGTGCCAGCCGAAGCTGACGGGGGAGCGTATAACCTATTTGGTTTGTTCTGTCAAGTTGAGTAATGTTTTGGCGCGCGCTTACTCAACGGAAATTCATGTCCGCGACAAAGGGATTGGTCTGCCGCTCATGGCCAAATGTGCTGGTCGGTCCATGGCCCGGCACAAACGTCACGTCGTCGCCAAGCGGCCAGAGCTTCTCAGTAATCGAATCAATCAATTGCTGGTGATTACCCTGGGGCAAATCGGTGCGGCCAATTGAACCGGCAAACAGCACATCGCCCACCGCGGCCAGATGCGATGGCGCGTGATAAAAAATGACATGGCCGGGGGTGTGCCCGGGGCAATGCACGACATCGAGAGTTAAGTCGCCCACGATCACGGTGTCGCCGTCGACCAGCCAGCGATCAGGTTCGAAGCTCTTGCCGTCCAGACCAAAGCGCATCTTGCTGTCGTCCAGACCTTCGATCCAAAAACGATCGGCCTCATGCGGCCCTTCGATCGGCACACCCAGCTCTTCGGCGAGAATGCCCGCCATGCCGCAATGGTCCATATGGCCATGGGTCAGCAAAATTTTCTCCAGCGTCACGCCTGTCTTTTCCAGCGCCGCCTTCAGCTTGTCGAGGTCACCGCCCGGATCGACCAGCGCCCCGCGCATGGTCTTGGTGCACCAAATCAGCGAGCAGTTCTGCTCGAAGGCGGTGACGGGCACGATACCGACCCGCATCGGAGGTTCCGGGATTTCGCTCATGGGTTCAGTCATTCAGGGGAGATGGCGCGATCCGGCGCCGATTACAACTTCAGACTAAAGGCGCCCGCTTTTCCACACCACCCGGCCGATCACCTCGACCGCCTGAGGTGGGAGTTCCAGCTGGCGATAGGCGGGATTGTCGCTGATCAGCGCGATTGCACCGGGCCTGCCCATATCAAGCCGCTTGACGAGCACCGCATCATCGATCCGCACCACGTGGATTCCATCGCGCCGGGTGCGCGGGGCACGATCGACCAGGATCTCATCGCCATCGCGCAAGGTCGGCTCCATCGAATCGCCGGTCACCGCAATCGCCGAGAGCATGGCCGGATCGAGGCCTTGCGAGCGAAGCCAGCGCGCGGAAAAGCGGAACGTGCCGATGGCCTGCTCATCGCTGGCCAGTCTCCCCGCTCCGGCAGAAGCGCCGAGCGCAAGGCGAGGAACATCAACCCACTCACCGCGTGGCGCTTTCCCCGGAAATACAGGGGAATTTTCCTCTGGCCCGCCCAGTTGCGACTCGTCGATACCAAAGAAGCGCGCCAGTGTCCGGCGATCGTTCTCTTCCAGCTTGCGGGGGCTCCTTTTGCGAACAAACTGCTGCAAATAACTGGAATTACGGCCAATAAGGCCTGATAGCTGCGCCAGGCTAGTATCGCGCTGGGCGGCAAGTTCGAGCAAAAGCTGGCGCGGATCGGTGACTTTCATAAAAACGTCCTACACGAAAGATTTTTCCTAGACAAGTTGGATTTCACTTGGAACATAGCATGAACATGATTCGCCGATTCGTCGCCGGATAGCCAAAGGGGACTGCCAGTGTTGATACGTCAGATCGAGAAATTCCTCGGAGAAACAGGCATGGCGTGGACCAAATTCGGTCGGCTCGCCGCGCGC
>JBDSSP010000166.1:0-12283 GCA_039928735.1 Novosphingobium sp.
GCCGCTGCCGTAATCCGCAGGGCTTCAGCCGATTGGCTGAGCGAGCCGATTTCGTCCGCCGCATCGTCATCGTCGGGCAGCACGCGCTGAAGCGAACCGACCAGCGTCTCGCTGAGCAGGTGCGGACGCACCGTCTCTTCCGCGATCTCGCGCAGGGCAACGACCGGGTTCTTGTCACGGTCACGATCAATGGTCAGCTCGGCGCCGCCGGAAATCTCACGCGCGCGCTGGGCAGCTAGCAGGACAAGGTCGAAACGGTTAGGGATCTTGTCGACACAATCTTCGACGGTAACGCGCGCCATGGGGCACTCCGTATGACGAGAATCTCAGGGAAGCGGCGCAGTTAGGTGCCCGCGCACGAAAAGTCAAGGAAATGCGGGGGGCGGTTTGCCAGCCACGCGGCAAAATGCAATCACGCCGTCATGGGTCAGGTGCCGGCAGCAAGATCAGGGCTCTCCTTGAGCTATCGGCCCGAGGTCGATGGACTGCGCGCCGTCGCCGTGCTCGCAGTGATCCTGTTTCACGCCGGTTTCGCTTTCGCCCAGGGCGGATACCTTGGGGTGGACCTGTTCTTCGTAGTCAGCGGCTATCTGATTGCGTCGATCCTGCTTGCTGGCCACGCGGATGGCAATTTCTCGCTGACCGCCTTTTACCTGCGCCGGATCAGGCGAATCCTGCCGGCTCTACTGCTTACCATGGCGCTGACATCGATCCCCGCGGTGATCTGGATGCAGCCCGATCATCTTGAGAACTTCGGTCAATCGCTTGTGGCCACGGCACTCATGGCCAACAATGTGCTGCTGTGGCTGACCGGCGGCTATTGGCAGTTGGATGCCGAATTCAAGCCGCTGATGCACAGCTGGAGCCTAGGCGCGGAGGAACAGTTCTACCTCCTCGGAGTCCCGCTGATACTGCTGGCGCTGCGCCGCTGGGACGTGCGGGGGATGGGGCTGCTGCTTATAGCTGTCTTCGTTACCAGCCTTATCCTTGCCACTGTTCTTGCCGCCCGCGATTCCGAAGCCGCCTACCTCTTGCTGCCGGCCCGCGGCTGGGAGCTGGCAATTGGGAGCCTGGTTGCGCTGGCCCGGCCACGTGTCCAGCTGGACGGGCGCCTCGCAGACATGCTCGCGCTGATCGGGCTTGCCGCGAGTTGCCTGCCACTCGCGCTGTTCGACAAAAATATCGCCGCACCCGGCTTGCCCACACTGATTCCGACCGGAGGCTGCGCCCTGTTCCTGCTCGCAGCATGCAAAGAGCGCGGCGCCGGATGGCTACTGGCACGTCCGCTGGCGGTGCAGATCGGCCTTGCCAGCTATAGCGCCTATTTGTTTCACCAACCGGTCTTTGCCTTTGTGCGCCTGCTCAGCTTTGGGCCGCCGGGACCCGAAAAGCTCGCGCTATATATACCCGCGATCCTTGGCGCGGCTTGGCTCTCGCTCCACTGGGTCGAGCGACCTGCCCGCAATCCTTCCAGACTTGGCGACCGCGCGTTGCTGCTTGCCTGCGGCGGAGGCACCTGGCTGGCAATCGCGGCGGGGCTTTTGCTCCATTTCAGCCACGGCCTCGCTTGGCGATGGCCTGAAATGGGCGGATCTCGCCTAAGTAACATGGCCTATGTCGATCGCGCCTTCCGCTTTCAGGATGCCCGGCTCGATCCGAAACGGCGAAGCGATAATGTCCTCGTCATTGGCCATTCATTCGCCCGCGACTTTATCAACATGGGATTGGAAACGGGACATCTACGCCCGGGCGAACTGCGCTATCAGCTTGCGATTTTTTGCGACGACCTAAGCCCCGCCGACCTCACAGACCCGGCAGCCGACACGGCCGTTTTCGCACTCACGACTTCGGCCGAAAGTGCCGCGTGCCTGGTTGAGAAGGCGCGCGCCTTGAGGCGGGCGGGCGTCCCCCACGTCGTTATCCTCGGCTACAAGAACTTCGGCTGGAGCAACAGTGCAGTGATGCGACTGCCCACAAACCAGCGCTATATCGCCCGGGTGCCGCCGCTAGCGGGCGATCTTAGCGGCAACACTGCAGCGCGGGCCCGGATTCCCGCCGACATGTTTGTCGATCTGTTTGCCCTGCTCGGCGCTGACAGCGACGGGACGGTGCCAGTGTTCACACCCGAGGGCCGATTTATCAGCCAGGACACCCATCACCTAACCCCGGCGGGCGCACGCTGGCTGGGCGAGATTGTGTTTGCCCAACCGCAATTTGCCGATCTTGCCCGGCGAGGCATCGCTATGCCGCTCTGCGAGCCTGGCAGACAAACTGCTTGCCGCGAACCGGGCCGCAAACGATAAGCTGCACAAAAAGAGGATGGGAGCGTTAATGCCCGATTTCAGCGAATTCCGGCGCGAGTGGCGCCCTCTGCTGGGTGCCTTCCTCGGCATGGGATCGGCGCTGTCCCTCAATTCCTATCTGTTGAGCAATTTTGCGCCCTACCTGATGAAGTCGTTCGGCTGGAACCTTCAGGATTGGTCGAAACTCGGCATGGTCCAGATGCTGATCATGTTTTGCCTACCTGTTGCCGGGCGGCTGACCGATAAATATGGCGTGCGCCGCGTTGCCGCCGTAGGTGCAGTGACCTACCCGCTGTTTCTGATTGCCATCACCATGGTGCACAGCACCTCGGCCTATCTCGCGCTCTATATCGGCCAGACCATGATTTGCTCGACGACCACGGCGACGGTCTATTCGCGGGTCGTCGCGGCCGCGTTCAAGGTCAGGCGGGGCCTCGCGCTGGGCATCTGCGGATCGAGCCCCCCGCTGTTCAGTGCCCTGTTCAGCCTCGGAATCTCTGCCTTCGTCAATGTCCACGGATGGCGGGCGGGTTACTGGGCCGTGGCCCTGTTCAGCATCGTTTGCGCCGGGCTGATGCTTATCCTCCTGCGAGACAACAAGCCGGACGGCGCTGCGCCAGCCAAGCCGCGCCGCTCGGGCGATTACAAGGCAATCTTTGCCATGCCGGTGTTCTGGATATTCCTGGCCGCCTGCTTCCTGGTCAACTTGCCCTTCACGCTGGCGACGACCCAGCTTAAGACCGTGGTGTTGGCACAGGGCATGAATGATAGCACTGCCGCCCTTATGGTCACGGTATTCGCGATCAGTTCAATTGCCGGGCGGATCATCGTCGGCCTGGCGCTCGACTATTTTCCCGCCCACATCATCGCCGCGATTGGCTTTGCACTGCCAACATTCGGCCTGCTCATCCTGGCGTCGCCGCTCAACAGTCTCGCCGCTGTGGCCCTGGCCTTCATCCTGATCGGCGCATCATTCGGCGGCGAAGGCGATGTCCTGCCCTATCTGATCACCCGCCGCTTTGGCATAGGCATTTTCAGCACCGTGCTCGGCATGCTCTCGGCGGCAATTGGCCTCGCCATGGGCTTCGGTAACTACCTGCTGGGCCTGACCGGCAGCTTCCAGACATATTTGCCAATTGCCGCTGCGTCGGCATTCATTGGCAGTATATTGTTCCTGATCTCGGGCCGTCCTGGCCTTCGACGAAATGAACCTGATGCGAACATGGCCTAGCCCGCGCGCAGCACAGCCATCAAATCGCGCGCGCTGGTGTCCTCCAGGTTGAGCACTGCATTGGCGATCCGTTCTGCCTTGCCTGCGTCAATTGCAAGGCTGGCCGACGCCATGAACTTGGTCTTGACCTGATCAGCGCCCATCGCCCGCTCACCCGCACCGCTGTTGACCCGGACATGGCGCTTGAGGACACGCCCGTTGCGCAAGGTGACTTCGACCCCGCCCGAGAAGAATTCCGGGAAGGCGCTAGCGGGATCGGCCTCGCATTTTACCCGCAGCGCCAGATCGCGCACCGCCGGGTCGGCCAGCGCCTCGGGCAACAGGTCAGGCAGATTGAAACGCCCGCGCAGCAGGCATGCGGCGACGACATGCTGGGCGCTGAACTTGGCCTCGTATTCGCTCGCCGCGCGTTCCTTGGCCTTGGCGGGCTCGGCAACGATATCCAGCGTCGGCTGGGGCAGGAAGGCCTTGACCGAAGCAATTTCCACGCCGCCGATCTCGCTGAACAGCTCGATCGCCGCATCGGCGCAACCGTGGATGAAGTGGCACACAGGATAGGGCTTGAGCGCTGTCTCGCCAAAATGCCAGACCTCGCCCAGCCCGTCGGTCAGGGCATCCAGCTTGGCCGGTTCATGGAGATGAGTTTCGAACAAACCGAACTTGCCTTCATAGACGCGGCTAGGCCCCTTGAACCCTGCCTGCGCCAGATAGGCTGCCGTGATCCCCGAAACCGCGCCCCAGCCCGGATGAAAGCGCTTGGTCCAGGCGCCTTCCTCGAGGAACACCTGAATGCCCGCCGCCGTGCTGCCAGTGATCCCCTGCGCCGCAGTGATCGCATCCTCGCCAAGGCCGAGCAATTGACCAGCAGTGACCGCCGAGGCAAAATGCGAGACCACGCCGGTCGCGTGATAACCGACATGGTGAAACCCGCCATCCACCGCGAGGCCAATGCGGATCGAGGTTTCCGCTCCGGCCAAGAAGGCCGCCAGCACCTGCTCGCCGCTCGCATCCAGCGCCTCACCCATGGCCAATGCGGCGGGCAAGCTGGTGCATGTCGGGTGGATGATGCTGGCGAGATGGGTGTCGTCGAAATCGAGACCGTGGATCAGGATAGCATTGACCAGCGCGGCGTCGCGCATGTCTAACTGGTCACTGCGGCCGATTACCGAACAGCGACCGCCGCTACTCATCGCCGCGACGCCTGCAAATGCCCTGTCCGCGTAGTCCTGCACCGTTGAGGCCAGACCCAGGCCGAGTGCATCGAGAATGTGGAGCTTGGCCCGGTTCAGGACCGAAGCGGGGACATCGCACAGGCGAAGCGCGACTGCCATTTTTGCTATGGCGCGGGAGGGGGAAGTTGAGCTATCCATAATAGCACCTCCTAAGTATCATAATCTCCAGCCAGTCAACAGTTGACACAGCAGTTGACTTGAAACCCGGCAGGACCAAGGGACCACCTATGTCAGAATCCTACCAGCTCTTCATCGACGGAAAGTGGCGCGAAGCCGCTTCGGGCGAAACCATGCCCGCGATCAACCCCTTTAACCAGGATGTGCACGCGCAAGTCGCCGTCGCAAGTTCAGCCGATGTCGAGGAAGCCGTTGCCGCCGCGCGCCGGGCGTTTGCCGCGGTGTGGAGCAAGACCACGCCGGGCGAACGGTCGAAACTGCTGAACAAGGTCGCCGACCTGCTCGACGCTGACAGCACTCGCATGGCGATGCTCGAGACCACAGACAACGGCAAGGTCATCCGCGAAACCAGCACCCAGATGGGCTATGCCGCGCGCATCTTCCGCTACTATGCCGGCTGGGCCGACAAAATGCATGGCGATGTCGTGCCGCTTGACCAGAAGGACACGCTCGACCTCGTCATCCGTGTGCCGTTCGGCGTGGTCGCCTGCGTCACCGCTTGGAATTCGCCGGTCGCGATACTCACCAACACTCTGCCCGCCGCGCTCGCGGCCGGGAACTGCGTGATTCTCAAGCCCAGCGAGCACGCCTCGACGACGACAGTCGAAGTGGTCCGCATGTGCGAGCAGGCCGGCTTTCCGGCGGGCGTGGTCCAGGTTGTGACCGGGGCGGGCGAAGTTGGCGCTGCGCTGACGTCCAGCACCGGGGTCGACAAGATCAGCTTTACCGGTAGCGCCGCCGTCGGCCGCAAGATCGCTTCGGTGGCAGGCGGCAATCTCAAGCCAGTGACCATGGAGCTCGGCGGCAAGAGCCCGAACATCATTTTCGATGACGCCGATTTCGAGCGCGCGCTGGTCGGGGCGCTGGCGGGCATTTTCGGCGCCACCGGGCAGACCTGCATCGCCGGATCCCGGCTGCTGGTCCAGCGCGGCATTTATGACCGCATGGTTGAGGGCCTGGCCGCGCGCGCCGGGCAAATCGTCATGGGCGATCCGCGCCTGCCCGAAACCGAAATGGGCACCGCCGCCAATGAGCCGCAGTTCGACAAGATCCTCTCGTTCATCGAGGCCGCCAAAGGCGACGGCGCGCGGCTGGTCGCGGGAGGCGGGCGCGCCGAAGGGCCGGGGCTGGACAAGGGTTTCTTCATCCAGCCGACCATATTCGCCGACGTGCGAAATGACATGAAGGTGGCGGCGGAGGAAATCTTTGGCCCGGTGCTCTCAATCATACCGTTCACTGACGAGGAAGAAGCCGTGCAGATCGCCAACGACACGCCCTATGGCCTCGCCAGCGGCGTCTGGTCGGAAAACATCAGCCGCTGCCTGCGCATGATGCGCGCTATCCAGAGCGGCGTGGTCTGGGTCAACACCTACCGCGTCGCTGCGCCGCAGGCACCTTTTGGCGGCATGAAGGATTCGGGCTTTGGGCGGGTGCGCGGTGAAGCGGGGATTCTTGAATTCACCCAGACCAGGAACATTTTCATCGATTTCTCAGGCGACAAGCGCGACCCGTTCGCGATGAAGTTTTGATCCGATGACTTACCTTGTCGCCGATGACCTCGTCTCTGAACCCGCTGGCGCGCGGTTTCGCAAGCTCGTCGAGCGCCCCGGCATCCTCCAGCTTCCCGGGGCTTACAACGGATTGTCATCGCTCCAGGCGAAAAAGGCCGGTTTCGAAGCGCTGTATCTTTCGGGCGCGGCGATGTCGGCGTCAATGGGTCTGCCCGATCTCGGGATCATTTCGATTGAGGACGTCTGCTTCTTCATCCGCCAAATCGCCCGCTCGTCGCAATTGCCGATCCTCGCCGACGGCGACACCGGCTATGGTGAGGTTCTTAACGTGATGCAAATGGTCCGCGCCTTCGAGGATGCTGGCGCGGGCGCGGTGCAGATCGAGGACCAGATCCTGCCCAAGAAATGCGGCCATCTCAACGACAAGAAGCTGGCCCCGGCAGAGGACATGGCCGCCAAGGTCGCCGCAGCCCGCAAGGCCCGCCGCCACCTCTACATTATCGCGCGCACGGACGCTTTTGCCAGTATGGGCCTTGATGAAGCGATCCGACGGGCCAAGCTCTATGTCGCAGCCGGGGCCGATGCGATCTTCCCCGAGGCACTGAGCGATCCGGATGACTTCCGCAAATTCGCCAGCGAAGTGAAGGTGCCGCTGCTCGCCAACATGACCGAGTTTGGCAAGACTCCGTTCATGAAGGCGAGCGAGTTCGAGGCGCTGGGCTACAAGATGATAATCTGGCCGGTTTCGGCGCTGCGCATGGCGGCAAAGGCGCATGAGGAGCTTTACGCGACCCTGAAATCCGAAGGCTGGGCCAAACCACTGGCTCAAAGCATGCAGACCCGCGCCGAACTTTATGCGACCATCGGCTATCATGAATTCGAGGCGCTTGATGCGTCGGTCGTCCGATCGCTGATTCCGAACGAAAACCCCGAATCATAAGCGATACCGCCCCAGATTTTGCTCCTGGCGAAGCGACCGGCATCCTCATGCCCGTCCACCCGGAAGCCCTTCGGTACGAGGGGGCGGAATGGCTCACCCGCGCCTTCCATGCCTATGGTGCCCTTCCGTCAGACAACGCGGTCGCGCAGGTCACTCGCTGCAACAGGACAAGGTAGTGCAGGGCTTCCTGCACACAGTTACCGCAGCCCTGAATCTTTGGGAGAAGCGGGACTTTGCAGCCAGTCTGGAACGGGCGTCCCGCCCCCGGCCTGACCTGCTTCGGGCAATCCCCAGCGGGCAGAAGCCATATCCTCGGTATTGGCATCGCGCGGTGGCATAGTCGGCGGCGGACCATAGTCTCGGCGCTCGAAAAAGGTCCCGGTCATATCCGGATCGCCGCGGTAGTGCATTTCAAACAGCCGCCATGTGAACAGCCAGCGGTCTTCAATCAGCGCGAAGTGCTCGTAATAACAACCAATGGAGATATTCGTGTTGCCGTTTTTCCAGGCGCAGCGCTCATCGATATAGGTACGTCCAGATGCCACCCCGTCACCGACCTTCAGGATCGGATTGCGGAAGGTGATCAGCACTCCGTGAAACTTGTCGAGGATCACCGCGATCCCGTCGCGGATCTCCTGCCGGCCGCGAAACACCCGCCCCGAAATACGCCACTCGCCATCCTCAGCAAAGCACCCGGCAAAGGCATCGAAATCCTTGCGCCAGGTTGCATCGGTATAGCGCGCGTGCAGATCGCGGATCCCGGCCTGGGCTTCGGCCAGACTCGTCATGATTTGGGCGAAGTCATCAGTTCAACTTGCGCTTCGGCTCAATCACCACGACCGGTATCTTGCGCTCGGTGCGCGCCTGATAGTCGTTGAAGGCGGGCCACTGGCTGCAGGCCTCTGCCCACAGGGTCTCGCGTTCAGGCGATTCGGTTGTGCGGGCAATGCCCTCCCAGCGATCGGCCAGGTACTGGATTTCAACTTGCGGATCGGCCTGGAGGTTGAGATACCATAACGGATGCGCCGGTGAGCCGCCCTTCGAGGCAATGATCACGAAATTGTCGCCGACCTGCTTGCCAATGATCGCAATCGTCCGCTTCTCGCCCGATTTTCGCCCCGTGGTCGTCACCAGCACCGCTGTTGCGCCATTCCACACGCCGCCCTTCTCGCCATTGGTGTCGCGATAGGCAGCGACGTGGCTCTCGTTTAGCAGCGAATAATCGACGCCGGGGCGCATGCCTGGTTGGGGGGTTTCGTCTGCCATCGGTAATCCTCGTCTAAGCCGCCTTGGCCTGCTGGCCGGCATTTTTGCCCGCCAACCTGCCGAACACCGAGCCGTTGAGCAAGCCGGTTCCGCCCGGATAGTTCTGGTAGAACAGCCCGCCGACCAGTTCGCCCGCAGCATAAAGTCCGGGGATCGGCTTGTCGACGAGGTCCAGCACCTGGGCATCGGTGTTGATCTTGAGGCCGCCGAAAGTGAAAGTGATTCCGCAAGTCACGACATAGCCGTGATAGGGCGCGGTATCGATTGGCAGTGCCCAATTGGACTTGGGCACGGTGAGCCCTTTAGTCTTCACACCGTCGAGAATCGAAGGATTGTACTCACCGCCCTGGCACGCTGCGTTGTAGGCGACGATCTCGGCCTTCAGCCCTTCGACATCGATTTCCAGCGCCTCGGCCAGCTCTTCAATGGTGTCAGCCGTGGCCTTGGTTACTTCGCGGATGCGGTATTCGTCGCGAACATTGTCGTGCGTCTTGGCGTCGAAAATCTGCACTGCCGCGCGGCCGGGCTGCTTCATCACTTCGCGGCCATATTTGGCATACGTGTGGTTGCGATAGTCCGCACCCTCATCGATGAAACGCTTGCCCTCCAGATTGACGACAATTCCGATCGGATAGCTGTGCTTCTGAAAGTTATCGAGGATCACCCGGTCGCCATAGGGCGGCGCCGAAATGTCCCACTGCACTGCGTGGCAACTCGACCAGCCGCCGAACGGCCGCGCGCCGATCTTTAGAGCTGCATTGATGCCGTCACCGGTGTTGTGCTGCGTGCCGCGTACCCGGCACAGGTCCCAACCCTCGCCCAGGTAACGCACACGCATTTCGGGGTTCGATTCAAAGCCCCCGCAGGCCAGCACGACCGCCGAAGCATGGATATCCTCATAGCCATCGGGCCCCTTGGCACGCACGCCGATGACCGCCCCGGACTGGTCCTCGATAAGTTCGCGCAAGGCTGTCTCATAGCGGATTGTGATGCCTATCCGCTCACAAGCCGTCACCAGCATGTCAACGAGGCCCCAGCCGCCGCCGACTGCCTCGATATTCACGCCGCCGTAAAAGTGGTGCTTGCCCTCGATCTTGAAGCTCTGGCGGCCGAACATCGGGATGAAGCGGATCTTGTGAGCGCGCATCCAGCGCATGGTGTCACGCGACTGCTTGATCAGGATATTGGCGAGATCCTCCTCGGCATTGTGCTCGGTCACCCGCATCAGGATTTCCATGAAGGATTCTTCGCTGAGTGTCGGGAGGTTGCCGATCGAATCGTATTCGCCCGAGGTCATATCGTCGAGAATGTCGCTTCGCAGGTCTTCGATGCCGTCGTGGCAGAAGCGGAAGCCGCCGGCAGTGAAAGTCGAATTGCCGCCGCGATCTTCCTTCGTCGCCTTTTCCAGCACCAGCACCTCGGCACCTTGCTCGGCAGCGGACAGCGCAGCACACAGTGCGGCATTTCCGGCGCCTACGACGATGACGTCCCAGGCCTTGTTAGTGGTCATAATTCTATCTCCGCGCACTGCAATGAAACTCTCGCGGTGCCATTAATCCTGCGCCCTAGAAGGCGCGGCTGCGACGTGTCAACCAAGGTAAAGCACATTGCCCTCAAACAACCGCCGCGCCGTGCGGTAAACCGCGCCGTATTCTGCTTCGCCGCCTGCGCTCAGGCCTGCATCAACCAGGGTCACGCCCGAGGGGTGGGCGATACGCAGGGGGCCTGCCTGCCCTGAGCAAAGGCGATGGGGGAGGGAGCCGGAGATGCGGGCAGCGATGGCGAGGCAGATCGCTCCAGTTATCGGCGTAGCGCGGTGGGGTTGGCCCATGGAGATCATGCGGACCACTATGTCGGCTTCGCTTCCGCTTGCCGAAACCATTGCCACGAGCGGCACGCTGGCTGATCCGGCGATGCCCATCAGCGCAGCACCTGCCACGCGGATAGCGGCCATGCGAGCGAGGAACCGAGCATCGGCTTCGAGCTCCTGCGCAGTCTCACTGCCTCGCTTGCCCAGCGCCTCGGCCATAACGAACACGCAGGGGTTGGACGCGTCGACGCAGCTGACTTCGATCCCTTCAACCACGTCGACCGCTTTGCCCGTCGGCAGCAATTTCCCCGTCTTCGACCCACCGGGTGCCAAGAACTCCAGCCGGATCGGCGCGGCAGTGCCCGCCACCCCGTCTAACCCCAGATCGCCCGTTGCGGCCAGCGCACCTTGCTCGATCGGAAAGCGGGCGACGATAATCTTGCCGGTGTTGGTATTGTGGATGCGCACCACAGCCTCGCCACCTTGCGGAGCGGCAACCATCCCCTCTTCCACGGCAAACGGCCCGATAGCGGCGGACATGTTGCCGCAATTGCCGCCATATTCGACGCGCGCGTGCTTCACTGCGCACTGGGCGAATGTGTAGTCGACATCGGCGTCGCTGCGACTGGACGGACCTATCACGCAGACCTTGTTGAGCGAAGAGAGCCCGCCCCCCATGCCATCAAGATTGCGCCCGCCCGGATCAGGCACTCCCATCGCTGCGAGGAAGATCGGGTCCCATTCGGCTCGGTTGGCGGGAAGATCGGCGGCGCGGAATACCAGCGCCTTCGAAGTGCCGCCCCGATAGTATGTGCAGGGGATGCGGCGGAGAGGCATCAGGCCGCTTTCTGGGTCTGAAGCCAATCCGTCAGCCGCCGCACCCCCGCCTCGACGCTCACTTCCGGCTCCCATCCAATCGAAGCTTTGATCTTCTCGCGGCTGAGCTTCAGCGAAGCGCTCGACGTCGCCTTCACTGCTCCCGCCTCGTCGGCATAGATCGGATCCAGATCGCTCCCCGTGATATCCAGCAGGATCTCGGAAATCCGCTTCACCGTCGTCTCCACTCCGGAAACGACATTGAATACCTCACCCGTCACATCCGACGCCATCGCCATGACATTGGCCCGGGCGACATCCGCGACATGGATGTAATCATGCACTTCGCTGCCATCGCCCGGCAGGGTGGGGCGTTCCCCGCGCATGATCCGGTCGTAGTTCTGAATCATATAGAGCGCGTTGACGCCGCGGTAATGCTGGCGCTCGCCGTACACCGTCGAATAACGCAGCGCGACGGCATCGATGCCGTGGTTCTGGCTGTACAGTTTGCAAAGCGCCTCCCCAATCAGCTTGGTGCAGGAATAGAGCATCGAACCGGGCTGGTAGCTCGCGAGATTGGCGGGTGACATTTCGTCGATCACGCCATCGCCTTCCGGCTCGCCATAAGCAGCAATCGACGACGAGAAGATCACCTTCTTCACTCCCGCATAGCGGCAGGCCTCGAACACGTTGACCTGACCTTCGACGTTGACCGCCAACCCAAGTGGCGGGTTCTGGCTAAGCGGCAGGGTCAGGAAACCGGCAATCGCGAAGACGCCTTGTGCGCGGTTAAAGGCATCGTACAGGTCATTGATCCGCAGGATGTCGCCCTTGACGAGCCGGGCCCGTGCATCGCCATCCAGATGCGCTACCGTCTCGGGCGTGCCGAGCGAGAAATTGTCGAGCAGCACGACTTCGCCTGCGCCTTCGGCCAGCAGCCGGTCGGCCACATGGCTGCCGATCAGGCTGGCGCCCCCGGTGATGACGAATTTGCCGC
>JBDSSP010000167.1:0-10367 GCA_039928735.1 Novosphingobium sp.
GGCTGGTAATCATAAGCCACTTCGACAAAGATGACCGCGCCGCCAGGTTCGGGCGTGACCTGTTCACCGGCAGGTCCAATTCCGCTCGGTAGTATTGCATCTTCAGCGCCATAACTTGACGGCCAGATCTTCTTGCCCTTGGCGCGCTGCCAGTGGATGTAGATCGTGCCGCTAGGATGGGGGCCGTGGGGACAGCCATAACTGCAACTGACGCTCGAATCGTAAGCCTCAACACTGCTGATAATCGTGCGACCGTGCTCATAGAAATTGAGTGTCGGACCGCCCTGGATGTTTGAGCCAAGCAGCAGGTCATTGATGTCGGATTCGAAAATCTGGCGGTTGGCAATCTGCGATGTATCCCCGATCCGGGAAGCATTGTCTGCGACATGAATGGCGAGCTGGCTTACCTTCATATGGACCAGGGCCAGATTAGCCGTTTCCGCGCCATACAGACCTGCTGTCAGCAACAGTGGCAGCGACAACGCGAACTCGGTCATGGCGGTGCCCGAACGGCTCGCGGCAAGCTTGGCCATCATGATGCCAAATCTGCTCATGGGCAGGTCGCCGTGGGCGGTGGAGACTGCAGCCCATACGGCTGATTGCGCAGAACCGTCGTCACTGACATCTGCATGGTGTTCGATTGACCGACAAAGCGTGCGATCGGGAACTGCCGCGGATAGCTGACGGTCACCTTGTAAAGAATAGCATCTCGCGCGCCGCCGTTGCCGGTTCGTCCTTGCTCCGCATCCCAGTTGCCATTCCCGTTAGCGTCCTCAAAGGTTTCGCCATTGTCGCAAATGCTGTCGGAATTGGCATCGACGAAATCTTCGGGCTGCCCGATATCGGAGAAACTGGTATAACTTGCGCGAGTGAAACCAAGGACGGCATTGGGCGCTATCCTGCGAACTACCATTGAAACTTTGCTGTCGAGGACCCCGGTTGTGACACTTTCGATCGTCGAATCCCGCGAGGCCTTTTCGATCGCGCCCTGCAGCAGGGCTTTGGTGTACATGCCATGGCCCAGGTCAAACAGGCCGAACAGGGTCATCAGCAGGATAGGCGCGATCAAGGCAAATTCGACGATTGCCGCGCCAGTTTGGTCATCCGCAAGTGAGCGCCGCCCCGTCATTTGGAAATCCTGAGATCGCCCATCGAGGCGGCGATCTTGGCGAAGGCAGCGTTGAGCTGGGTCGCGTCATCTGCCTGGAACCAGCGGCCGTTGCCGGCGCAGTCCTTGAGCATGTTGGTCATGTTTGTGCCAAAGCCGATCACCCAGACGGTGATGTTACGCTTCTTGACTTCTTCGCAGGCGACAGTGAAGCGTTTCTCAACGACCTGGGTTAGCGACAGTGAGGAGCTTGGGCTCCAACGCCGCTGATCGAGTGGTTCAACTCCATAGGCACCATAGGCGATATCGCGCGGCGCGGTCTCGCCGTCCGTCAGGAAGATCAGATGCCGGTTGGTCGGCTTGCCTGCCACGTCGGCATTCTCCGCCGCAAACAGACCGGTCGCGGAAAGCAGGCGGCCACCCCAGATCATGCCGATATCGTGATAGGTGCTGCCCGCCGCGACCAACGTGGCGAGGTAGGTATCGACATTCGCAGTAGTCATTTCGGCGAGTTTGCGAGCCGCTGTCGGACACGTCGTGAGTCCGGGCACATTGACTGGTTGGAACAAATAGGGATATGTTGTCGTCACAGGCGGCACTGAGAATGACCCGTTGCCGTAATAGTCCAGCGAGCGCTCAAAGATAATGTTGGGATAGGCAGGCCGCCACTGGGTTGCGGGCATTCCTGCCGTAGGGACGCGGTCGAGATCGAGATCAAGCGCCTGGGTGAAATCGACATTGCTGTAATCATTGATTTCGTAAGTCGCGCGTTCTTCCATGCAGCCATGGGTTTCGGAACGCCAGTTGGTCACGCTCTGGGCGATCGGCGCATAGCGATAACTTGGCGTGGTCTGATTGACGGGAATGGTGATATGGTCATATTCGCGGATCAGGCTGGCATAGTCTCCGCGAATAACCTGGCAGGTCGAACCGCTCAGGTTGAGGTAGTAATAGGCGCCGTTTTCAGTCAGCCGATAATGCACGGTTCGCTTGGTTCCGGCAGGTGGCCCTATGTAGGAGACGCTAACGTCAGAAATGATGGTATAGTTCGAAGTGTAGGTGGAGGCGGGCGGCGAAGTGTCGCAGCTGTAGTAGCCACCCGAGTAATATCCGGATGAGTTCTCGTTGGCCGGCGGATTCCACACCGGTGGATGCCATGTTCCGGCATAGGTAGATTCGACCACCGAAGCGTAAGTTCCCGAGATCGTCATCCAGTTGTCATCATAGGTGTAATCCACCACTGCGGTGGCAGTGGCGGCGGCTTCGCGCGACTGATAGGTCCAGTTATCGACTACCCAACTATCGTCAAGCAAGCCGCCGACATTCACATTGACCGAATAAGGCACAAAGCCATAACGAATGCGGATGCCAGGCCCTTTGCTGCCTTCCATCATCGCGGTGAAATCGTGCACCACGTCCTTGAGCACGCCAATCTTGGGCTTTGTATCACCTGGATTGGTGTCATTCATCGAACCGGTGGTGTCGAGCACCATCATCACATCGGTGTTGCTGAAGTTGAGCTTGGCTTCGCACTCGACCCGCACCGGAATCTTGTCGAAGGCAAATATCTTCATCACCGTGGTCGGAACATCGACAGTGGCGACGGCGCTGATTGAGTAATCAGGCTGCAATGTCATGGTGAAGGCGCGGTTGTTGGTGCCGTAGGCGCCGCTCCGAAAGTTGATGTTGAAGTAGCTGTTGCCGGCCCCTGCAACATTTGCCGGAACCATCCCGCCGATCACAACAGTTGAGCCCAACTTCTTCCGGGCAGCGAGGACCCCGGCGTCGCAGGCCTGCTGCAGGCGCGATTCCGAGAGATAGCTGCGCCCCATATCGATGGCCCCGCCGACCATTGCCAGCAGCGGCGCGATCGTCGCAGCAACCAGAGCGATGGTGTTGCCCGATTGGTTGCGCAGCAGCGGGCGCAGGATTCCAATCGCCGCTTGCCTCGCCAATCGAACAAAAAACCTGGTCATGGGTAAACGCGAACTCCGCGATCCTGTCCCGGAACCCTAGCTTAGCCGCGTAAGGGCTTGATCAACGAGGATGGTTAATTCTTTCAGGCTGTCAGGAGAGATTGGGCCCCGCAACAGCTCCGCTGCCAGAAAAGTGTCGGCTCAAGGAAAGCAGGCGCTTGCGCTCAGCGGGACCGTGATTCTGCTAATTCCCGTCAGCAACGGGAAGTTCACCGAAGCGACAACCTGGTTGCCACAGGTCGGGGTGGTGGCCGTAAAAGTTGCCGCGTTGCCGGTAACATTAATGAATTGTTGCGAAGCATAGGACTGGATGCTCGTCGCATTGCTGCATGATGTGGTGTTGATCGAAGCGCAGCGCGCGCCGGCTTGCACGGCAAAACGCAGACTGGAAGCGGTGAAGCCGAGCATCGACAAGTACATGCCGCCAATGAGGAACATTATCAGAACCGGCGCCACTAGTGCAAATTCAACAGCGGTTGAGCCATGCTGGCTGGCCAATAAGCGTGAGGCAAGTTTCCGAAAATGAGTCATTGTATCCTCATCGTCGTTGTTGACGTGATTGTGCCCGGCAGCAATGATCCAATGGTTATGGCATTGAATATCGGCCTGTAGGTATATTGGGCCTGGATGACGATGTAGTCACCCGGTGTATCGGAGCCACTGCCATTGGGTGAGCAAGTCGATGGTTTCGTGGCAGCCGTTCCGTCGTTATTCGACACCGGACCGACGCTGATCAACGATCCGTCGGTTGTAGAGGCGCAATAATAGGCTTCCGTGGGATAACCGGTCGACAAGGCAACGCTTGATCCCAGCGAGGTGGATTGCAGACCGGTGGTCATGGCCGTGGTCCGACCTGAACAGTTGCGCGTCACCGGTGACTTGGCGGCAGTGTCACAGACTTTCCACACATTCTGCGCCGCCATTTGTGCCGCGTTCTGGACTTCCATCTTGGCGAAATAGAATCGCGCAATTTCGACACCGTTGAGCATGAGCATTGAAAGCGTGCTGGCGACCAGCGCAAGTTCCAAAGCCGCGAGGCCACTTTCGTCCTGCAAAAGCCGCCCAAGTGACTTGAGATGTGTCATCAGCGCCATGGCTCAGCTCACCAACTGTCCGCGCGCGGTAAAGGTGTTGGAGGGTAGTGTCAGACCAGCGGTAGCGCATTGACCATGCGCAAGAATTGAAGCGTTGCCGTTTATCAACAGGGTACGGATGACGAGCCCAAAGCAGGCATTGCCGTTGGCTGCCTTGTTGACGACGCCGCTGAATGTGACGTCGGCGTTGGGCATATAAACCATCCCGCTGATATCCCAGACCGGAGTCCTCGGGTTGTTGCCGGAATAGTCGATATTGAGGCCAGTGCTCACGGGAAGGTTAGGGTCTTGATAGAGCGCGATGCCCTTCCATGTGCCCGTGGTCGGCGCTTTGATGTCGATCGTGCCCTGCGTGTTTGGAATGTGGGAATAAGCGCCTGAAGTTCCAGAGAAGATGACGGTAGCCGCGGCTCCACTCGCCGTCGTTATCGTATAACCATTGGTTAAAAGGCTGCCATTGTAGATGACAATAAGCACACTGGACCCCGTGAGGGTCACATCGCCAGACAACACCAGATCGCCACAAATATTCCAGTTACCGGTTGTGGAATAGCTGCCTGAGATCGTCGTTGCAGAACCTGCCGAAGAAACCGTTTTACCATTATTGGAGATCGTAGCCTGCGGATAGCTCGCACAGGGGTTAGGCGGGATCGACGGCGCGAGATAGGCATAAGGGTCAGTAACCCGCGGAACATTCGAAGTTGCGATATCACCGCAGTTTGAGTTGACGCCATAGGCATCGCCATATGTCGCGTTCAGATCGCCGCCGTTGCAGGTGGCATCATTGTTGGACATGACGTTGCAGCCGGAAAGGTTTGCGCTAGGAGCGCCATTCGATCGGAGCGGAGTGCCGAGAGTATTCAGGGCCAGCACACAATATTCCCGGACTGTTGATGCCTTTGTGGCGACCGCAACCGAGCTGAGCGATATCACCCTTCGGCCGCCCAAAGACGAACCATCGAAGCCGACAAGTCGCGAGAATACCAGCGGAACAGCTTTGGTAATGGCGACACTGTAGCAGGTCGATCCCCCTGACGGACAGGCCGCCGCATTCGATGCAGTGACAGTCGCATAGTCCTGGCCGTCCGTAAATCCATACTGGCCGGAAACCGCCTTTGCCTCATAGGCATATCTTGTCCCGGCATTTGTTGCGGCGGCGACCGCTGCCGAATCCGCCGCATTCTGCATCGCGCGCTTAACTTGATACCAGTTACCGCCCTCTATCGCGAGGCCTGCCATTCCGACCAGAACCGGCATTGCGAGGGCTGACAGCAAAATGACATTGCCGCTCGTGCTGGCACGAAGCCGCAGCCACATGTGCAGTAATTTGGCGACCAGCGGTCGATAGGTTCCTATCCAAGTATTCATATCAAGTAGGTCCTTGACGGTTCTTACTAAAGATTGGGTGAACGACGGCTTGAAAATCTGTACAATGGGCGTGTTCCTCTGCGCATGGCACATCCGGCTTTTCGCCCCTCATGCAAGTCACCTTGCTTGGACTACCCTATAGAGGGCACGCGGTTATTGCTTCTTCAATGGAAAGGATTAATCGCCCGTAACCACGATGTGTGCCTGGACAATCCTCTACGCCCTTCCGCCCTGCGGGCGATCTTGAATGGCGTCGGCTGCGCTGATGGCCACGCTGCCCCCGATGCAACGCTTGGCACTTTCCTATGCGCCTCGCTCAAGCCGCTTGGCCCTGCTGGGGTTTCTCGCCTTGGACAAACGCCTTTCCGACATCGTTCGTAATTCGCGCGAGCCAATGCTGGCGCAAATGCGGCTGACATGGTGGCGCGAGCACCTGTCGCAGGGCCCGGAACAACAGCCCCGGGGCGAACCGCTGTTTACGGCATTGGCACAATGGCCCGGGCCGATCGCCGCTTTGATCGGACTGGTCGACGGCTGGGAGGAAATCATCGGCGCGCCGCCGCTGCCGCTCGCCGCATTCCAAAGCCTCGCCGCTGCCAGGGCAGCATGTTTTGCCAACTTTGCCACAAGCTCCACGCAGCCAGCAGCCCTGCGCATGGGCCAAAACTGGGGCACGGCCGACATCGCCGCCCATCTCAGCGAAGCGCGCGAACGCGAGGCTGTGCTGGCGCTGGTCCGGGCGCAGGACTGGCGCTGGCAAAGGCTGCCGCGTCAGCTTCGCCCGCTGGCTGTCCTGCATGGCCTCGCCGCACGCACGGATTGGCGGAACAATGAGAGTGTATCGCTGACCCCTGGAGCATTGCTAGCTGCCATCCGCATAGGCATAACAGGACGTTAGTTGAACATCCTTAGGGGGTTGCGAGTGAACCGGATCGTGCTGGGCGCCGTTTTCGCACTGTTGCTGGCAGGCGCAGGCCTGTTCTGGTGGCAAGGCCGCGCGGCGACCGAAAGCGGGGCACCGCCGCCCTCCCTGGCTGTCGGCGATCCTGCCAGCGATGAACCGCTGCCGTTTGCCCATGCCAATGGCCTGCGCGGAGCGACGCCGCCAGAGGCCGATCCGCTGACCCGCGAGCAAAAGCGATTCGACCGGCTCGATCACGACCGTGACGGTCGGATCACTGCCAATGAGATGCTCGCGCCGCGCGCCGTGGCGTTCCGCAAGCTCGATCTCGATCGCAACAATCTCCTCACATTCCAGGAATGGGCAGTCCGCACTTCGAACCGGTTCACCGGGGGCGACGGCAATCGCGACGGCGCGCTGAGCCGCGAGGAATTCGCCACGACCAAGCCCAAGCCGGGCAAGCATCCCGTCTGCCGCTGCACGCCGTTGCCGCGGCCGATGGCGGGAGGCCGGGCGCGCGGCGCTCCGCCGCCCGAGGAGCCGGCCGAGGATTCAGGCAGCGATGAGGCGAACCCAGAGTTCTAGGTCCTGCTTGGCGCGGTCGGTGTAGGCCTGCTTGCGGGTCTTCTTCTTCACGTCGTGTAGTGGCGGAAACAGGCCGAAGTTGACGTTCATCGGCTGATAGGTCTCAGCCTCGGCGTCGCCGGTGATATGCGCCAGCAAGGCGCCGAGCGCAGTGGTGGGAGGAGGGGCCTGCCACGCCTGACCCGTCAGTTCAGAGGCCGCCATCAGCGCCGCGACGAGGCCGATGGCGGCGCTCTCCACATAACCCTCGCATCCGGTGATCTGCCCGGCAAAGCGGATGTGTGGCGCGGACTTCAGCCGTAATTGCCGATCGAGCAGCATTGGCGAATTGAGGAAGGTGTTGCGGTGCAGCCCCCCTAGCCGGGCGAATTCGGCATTCTCCAACCCGGGAATGGTGCGGAACAGGCGCACCTGCTCGGCATGTTTGAGCTTGGTCTGGAAGCCGACCATGTTCCATAGCGTGCCCAGCTTGTTGTCCTGCCGCAGTTGCACAACGGCATGCGGCCAACGCCCGTTGGGAAATTCAGGCGTGGCATAGCGCGGATTATCCAATCCGACCGGCTTCATCGGCCCGAAGCGCAGCGTATCGAAACCGCGCTCCGCCATCACCTCGATCGGCATGCAGCCGTTGAAATAGGGAGTGCTGGCCTCCCATTGCTTGAAACTGGTCTTCTCGCCCGCGATCAGGCCGGCGTGGAATGCGGCATATTCATCGCGGTCCATCGGGCAGTTGATGTAATCCTTGGTGTCGCCGTCCAATTTCGATGGCTTGTCCCAGCGCGAAGCCATCCAGCAAACATCCATGTCGATGCTGTCGCGATAGACGATCGGGGCGATGGCATCGAAAAAGGCCAAGCTCTCCGCTCCGGTCGCCGCTCCGATGCTTGCTGCCAGCGTGGCAGCGGTGAGCGGGCCGGTGGCGACAATGGTGAGACCGGCCTCGGGCAGACTATCGATCCGTTCGCGGACAATCTCGAGGTTCGGCAGCGCGGCGAGGGCGCTTTCCACTTCGGACGAAAAGACATCACGGTCCACTGCCAGCGCGGAGCCTGCAGGAACTTGCGCCTTAGCCGCCGCTGCCATGGTAAGCGACCCGAGTTGTCGCATTTCGTGGTGCAGCAGGCCGACCGCATTGCTGACATCGTCGTCGGAACGAAAGCTGTTCGAGCAGACCAGCTCGGCGAGCGCCTGGGTCTGATGCGCCTCAGTCCCATCGCCGCCGCCGCGCATTTCCGACAGGCGCACCCGCAGACCGCGCCGGGCAAGCTGCCAGGCCGCTTCACTCCCCGCGAGCCCTCCGCCGATGATGTGGACGTCGAAATTCATGGGCAACTGTTATCCATTTCGTTCATTTTATGGCATATAAACATGAACATCTTCACGCAAGAACTTCTCTAACCTCGCCCTAATGCTTCCCGCATACATGACATTTATATTACAATATCAGATACTTATAAGTTATTCTATCACAGGACTTTCGGCGTG
This sequence comes from Novosphingobium sp., assembly GCA_039928735.1. GTDB lineage: Bacteria > Pseudomonadota > Alphaproteobacteria > Sphingomonadales > Sphingomonadaceae > Novosphingobium. The sequence goes on from JBDSSP010000167.1 coordinate 8,518, forward strand.
AATTTGCAGGGACGGTGTATCGATTCTGACAGGGGATTGCGGTGTAGGACAGGGAAATTGGGGGCCCGATGTCAACTCCGGTCAGGCAGGATAACCGTGTCATCAAGCTCCCGCTGCAAGGGACGATGCGCGATCACCGCCGCCAGTGGCAGCACCCCGTAAACATGCGGGAAAAGCGCGCCGCCGCGCGAAGGTTCCCAGCGCACCTCCTTGCCCAGAACTGCAAGATCTATCGCCGCAATATGCAACCCATTCTGCCCGGCAAAATGCTTGTCCAGCGTTCCGGGCAGCTGCTCTGCGGTCGACAGATGGATATAGCCATCGGCGAGGTCGACCGGAGCGCCGGCAAACAAACCTTCCGACAGGAGCGCCTCCATCTGTCTGGAAGTCAGCACCTTGTAGGCCGTCTCCGGCTCCCCGCTCATTCGGGAGTGTCGTCCGAGCTGGCCTCGGCCTCACTTGCATCTGGGCCTTCCTCCGCTGAATCGGGCAGAGCAACTTCGGCTTCGACTAGGTCAGCATCCTCGCCCGCATCCGCCAGTCGCACCGCGCTGACAACATGCTCGTCGCCCGCGACATTGAACAGCCGCACGCCCGCCGAGCCGCGCCCGATCACCCGCAAGCTCTCAAGCGGCAGGCGGATCAGCTTGGCCTGATCGGTTACCAGCATCAGCTGATCGGCGACTGCCGCCGGGAAGCTGGCGACGACTGGCCCGTTGCGGGCGATGTTGTCGATATTGGTGATGCCTTGGCCGCCGCGGCCGGTGCGGCGGTATTCGTAGGCGGACGAGAGCTTGCCATAGCCGTTGGCGCAGACGGTGAGGATGAATTGTTCCCTAGCCGCCAATTCCGCAAAACGCTCAGCGCTCATTGTCGGTTCGCCTTCGCGCTCGGCCTTCCATGGCGCGAAGCGGACATAGTCTTCGCGCTCTTCGGATGTCGTGCCGACGCGGTGGAGGATTGACAGCGAGATCACTTCGTCGTTTGCCTTGAGCGTCATGCCGCGCACGCCGGTAGACGTGCGGCTGACGAATTCGCGGACATCGTCGCCGGCAAAACGAATCGCCTTGCCTTGGCGCGTTGCCAGCAGCACATCGTCGCTGGCATCGAGCAGCGCGACACCGATCAGCCGGTCCGCCGAATCCTCTTCAAACCGCATCGCGAATTTGCCGTTCGAGGGAATGTTGGCGAAAGCATCCATGGAATTGCGCCGCACGTTGCCCTTAGCCGTGGCGAAGACGACATTGAGTTCGCCCCAGGTGCCTTCGTCTTCGGGCAGCGGCAGCACAGCGGCGATGGTTTCGTCCTTGTCGAGCGCCGGAAGCAGATTGACGATCGGGCGTCCGCGCGTGGCCGGGCCCCCTTCGGGCAGCTTCCAGACCTTGAGCCGGTAAACCTTGCCGGCAGTCGAGAAGAACAACACCGGATTGTGGGTGCTGGTCACGAACATCGCCGAGACGACGTCCTCGTCCTTCGTCGCCATGCCGGCGCGGCCCTTGCCGCCGCGCGCCTGGGCGCGGAAAGTGGAAAGCGGAGTGCGCTTGATGTAGCCGTCCATGGTGACCGTCACGACCATATCGTCATGCTCGATCAGGTCTTCGTCGTCGAGCCCGTCCCAGGCCGTGGTGATTTCGGACACGCGTGGTGTGGCGAACAGTTCACGCACGGCGACCAGTTCATCCCGCATCACACCATAAAGTTTGACCCGGTCGGCCAGGATCGAGAGATATTCTGCAATGGCGTCGGCCAGGATCTGCAACTCGCTGCCGATCTCGTCGCGACCCAGCGCGGTCAGCCGGTGCAGGCGTAAATCGAGGATCGCCTTAACCTGAACTTCGGAAAGTTGATAC
>JBDSSP010000168.1:0-9779 GCA_039928735.1 Novosphingobium sp.
TCAATTGCCGCCGATCAGCTGGTTGCGCAGCGCCAGCATGGCAGCAACGTCGCGCTTGACGCCGAGCTCCTTGCGGATCGCAGCAGCCAACTGCTGGCTGTATTCGCGGCCCGCCAACTGGCCCAGCTCGCCTTGCGCCGCTTGCAGCATGGGATCAGCAGGATCGACCTTGCCCGGCGCGATTTCCTTGAGACTGACCACGAACCAACCCTGATTATTCGGCGCAGGCAGCAACTTGGTCGTCCCGCGGGCCATGGAGAACAGCAGCAGCAAGGGCGGTGGCACTTGCTGTTTGGCGGCGCTGAGTTGTTCGCGGCCCATATCGATGCTCTGCACCGGAGGCAGGGGTAACCCGAGCGAGGCAATAGCAGCGCCTAGATCTGTGCCGCGCTTGGTCAGGGCCAATACCTTGTCGCCCGCCGCCTTGGCGGCCTGCGTGCCGCGCTCCTGCGCGAGAGCAGATGCAACATCCGCGCGAATTTCGCTGAGTGGAGCCGCCGCTGAAGCAGTGATTGTGGTCACATCGAACACGAGAAAGGCCTTGCCCGGATCGATTTCGGCAAGTTGCGGCTGGCCTTCGCGCTCCATTGAAAAGGCAGTCTGCAGGACCTTGGTCAGCAGCGGCGGTGCAGTCTTGCCTGGCTGGCCATAGACCTGACCATCGGCAGTCAGGGCGGGAGACTCTTGCAGAGTCAGGCCGAGTTCCTTGGCTGCATCGGCAATGTTGCCGCCATTGCTGAATTCATCTTCGATCCGCGCGGAAAGATCGTTGAGCGAGGTGCGGCGCTTCTCAGCGGTTAGCTGCGCGACGAGCTCTCCGCGCACCTGATCCAGCGAGCGCGCCGCGCGCTTGTCGATGCCATCTATGCGCAGCACGTGCCAGCCGAGCGGGCTGCGTGCCGGCACACCAATGCCGCCTCTGTTGGCCGCAAAGGCGGCGTCAGCAACAGCCTCGGTCGTCTGCTTCGCGAGCGCATCCTTGGTCACTGAACCCAAGCTGGCAGCCGCCAGTCCCTTGGCACCGGCGACAGTTTCCAGGCTTTTGCCCTGAGCGATTTCACCAGTGATGGTCTTGGCGGCGGCCTCGGTCGGCACGATCAGCTGGGTGATCCGGCGGGTTTCCTGTTCACTGTATTGCGCCTTACCGGCTTCATAACGCGCGGCGATTTCCTGTTCGGTGGGGGCGGGCACAGTCTTGAGCACTGCCTCGGAAAAGGCGGCGTAACGGATAACGCGGCGTTCGGGGCGGATGAAACGATCGCGGTTCCTCACATAGAACGCCTGCAGATCGCCGTCATTTGGCGGCATCTTGGGCGCGAAAGCCGCAGCGGGCAGCAAGCCAATGGCACCGCTGCGATGTTCACGCAGCAGGGCCGCATAACGCAATGTAATATCCCGCGAGAGCACCGATCCGAATTCAGCCGGGACCATCAGTTGCCGGGCAATCAGCCCTTGAGCCAGTTCGTCACGCACGCTTTGTTCAGTCAACCCGCGTTGCTGCAACATTTGCCGGAATGCGGCGTCACTGAATTGGCCGTCCGGGCCCTTGAAGCCGGGAATTTTGGCGATTTCACTGTCAATCAACCGCTCGCTGGCAACAATGCCATACTTGCGGCCGAACGCGGCCAGCCCGGTGTTGTCGAGCAACTGATCGAGCACCTTGTCCAGCCCACCCTCACCAACGAAGACCTTCATCGTCAATCGCGGATCTTTTTGCTTGAGATTTTCGAGCGCGGTGTTGGCTGCCTGGCTGAGTTGAATTGCATGTATCTGCTCGCCGCCGATGGTGGCGACCCGGTCACCGCCCTTCGAGTTATTGCTATAGGAAGAGATATCCCCGGCAGCGAAAGCCAGGGCAATCAACACTACAAAGCCAAGCGCCAGGCCGACGCCGAATTTGGAATTCATCAATTTGCGCAGAAATTGGATCATTGCTCAGTCACTTGCCAATGGTGCCGCGCTGAAAATGCCGGCGCAGTTGCCGGGCGCTTTAGGAGCGATTGCAGATTCCGGCAAGGTGCGCGGCGATTTCTCTCTAGGATCGGCGCATTACAAGTTGCCTAACTTTGACAGATGCCATGCCTCTGGCCTAGCAGCGCGCAAACCGAGGAAGGGCGGAATCGATGACCGCTGAAGGATCACAATGAGTAACATTCCGTATATTGTTGGCAACTGGAAGATGAACGGGGCTCGTTCGATGCTGTCTGAGGCTCGGGCGATTGACCGGGCGGCGGCGCGTTTTCCCAAGGTGCAGGTTGCATTGGCACCTCCGGCAACGCTGATCAGCGCGATGCGCGAAGCGGTGCAGGATATCGGGATTGGCGGGCAGGATTGCCACGTCGAAGTGAGCGGTGCTTACACTGGCGATATTTCTGCTGTGATGCTCAAGGACGCCGGCGCCGATTTCACGATTGTCGGCCACAGCGAACGTCGAGCCATGCATGGCGAGAGCGACGCGGTTGTCCGCGCCAAGGCCGAAGCAGCACAAGCGGCGGGCCTTTCAGTGATATTATGTGTCGGCGAGACCGAGGCACAGCGCGATTCGGGCAAGGCCGAGGAGATTGTGACAGCACAGTTGGAAGGTTCGCTACCGCGCGGCGAAACGGCAGCAACTCAGCTTGCAGTGGCCTATGAACCGGTCTGGGCGATCGGAACCGGACGCGTGCCGTCGGTCGGCGATGTCCGCGCCATGCACAAGTCGATCCGGGCGCAACTGGTTGCGACATATGGCGAGAATGGCAGCGATGTGCGCATTCTGTATGGCGGCTCTGTCAATGCCGATAATGCTGCAAAGCTATTGGCCGTGGACGACGTCGGCGGTGCGCTTGTCGGCGGGGCAAGTTTGACGGCCGAGGGGTTTACAGCAATTATCGGCGCGGCACGGCTAACTGACGAAGACTAGGCTTAGTGGTGTATTCGCAGCGTGATCCCGAACATGCGCGGATCACTGGGTGTGCCTGCGATTAGGCCACTGTTGCCGGCCTGAACAGTAAGGTTCTGCATATAATTCTCGTTGAAGAGATTATGCGCGAAGACTGCCACCTCCCAGTGCGGGGTGCGGAAGCCGATGCTGACATTGACCAGTGTATATCCCGGGATGACTGTGTAGGCTGAGTCTGTGGCATCACCAAAAATTTTGGTCTTCACACTGGCGTCCGCGCGCAGGAAGATGTCCCCGCCGAGATGGCCGAACACGAACGGTGCGACATACTCGCCTCCAAGCGAACCCGACCATTTGGGCAGGCCTGGAAGCCCCATGCCGGTTAAATTGCAACTTGCAGTGGCCGAGCCGGTCAGCTCGATCGGGCAAGGCCCATTCGGATAATCGGCATATTTTCCATCCGAATATGCACCCGATGCCCGCAGCATGAAATGGCTGCCGATCCGCGCTGAGGCGTCGAACTCGGCACCCTTGACTGTTACCTTTGAAATATTTGCAAGATAGCTTCGCAATGCAATGACGGCGGTATTATCGACTACATTGGCCTGGAAATCGGTCACCCGGGTGTAGAAGCCGTTGATGTTGACGGTCAGCGCATCATCGAACAGCCGGGTCTTGATTCCATATTCAACGGTGATGTTGTGTTCCGGTCGGACCACCGTGGTAGTCAGGATGGGATCGCCGTTGGCATGGCCGGTTACGCCAGCTGGATAAACGGGCAGACCCGACATGTTGATTCCGCCCGACTTCTGCCCGCGCGCATAGCTGGCGTAGGCCATCACATTGGAGGTTACATCGTAGGCCAGATTGGCGCGGCCCGAGGCGCTGCCGTCGTTGATGTGGCCCGTGTATGACTGCGTGCGCAAAATCGACTGCTGATCGTTGTAGAGTGGTGTGCCCACCGTTGTGGCTTGCCCGCCGAATGTGCGAACCTTGTAGAGACCGTCCTTGTCCTCATGGGTGTAGCGGACGCCGCCTGTAATAGCCAAACGGGGCAGGGGACGCCAGGTCACCTCCCCGAATGCGGCATAGCTTGAGGATCGGAAATCGGTGGTGCCATCGGTCTGGTAGCCGTCGAGCAGCGCCGAGGTCCGCGTCGCTGAGGCGGGGAGCAGCCAGTAGGTCGCAAGCGGACCGTAGATGCTGATCGGGTGCCCCACGATTTTCTGGTGGAAGTAATAGAGGCCGGCGACATATTCGAACTTGCCGTTGCCGTTTGAGGCAATCCGGAGCTCCTGACTGAACTGGTCCTGCCGCGACGGGATGTGCTGGGTGACCTGGATCGGGAGGCCGGTGTAGTCACGGTCGTTCGCGGCGTCCCAGTTCCAGAAGCGCCACGCAGAAACCGAGGTTACGGTTGCGCTGCCGCGGTTCCACTCGGCGATGCCCGAGACACCGCCCTCGTTAGTGTTGACTCCGAGCCCGGCGTCGATGTCGGTCAGCCGGTCAAAGGGATTGGGGCTGGGCGGCAGATAAGGGCCTCCAGGGGCGCCGGCGGCGAGCGCAGTATATTGCTGCGCAGCGGGCTTTAGCGTGGGTGCAACCCGCACGAACACTTGAGTGCAGCATTCGTTGTGGAAATTCGACCAGTCACCGATCAAACGCAGGCTCAAATTGCTCGCGGAGGTGAACAACAATTGGCCCCTGATCGCATCACTGTGCAGGTTGTTCTGCTGCTTGCCCAAACGGACATTGGTGAGCACGCCGTCGCGCCGCGAGATCGAGCCGGACAGGCGAAAGGCCAAAAGACCGGGCAGGATAGGTCCCGTGATGGATGCCTTTGCCTGAACGAAGTTCTGCTGGCCGTAGGACAGTTCTGCATCGGCTCTGACGTTGAAGCCCGGTTTTTTAGTCGTGATGTTTATCGCACCTGCCGTCGTGTTCTTGCCGAACACGGTGCCTTGCGGCCCGCGCAGCACTTCAATCTGTTCGATGTCTGTGAAGTCAAATGCGGCGGTGGCGGGGCGTGCATGATAGACCTGATCGACATAGAAGCCGACCCCCGGCTCCAGCCCGTCGTTGGCCTGGCTGATGGCGACAACACTGCTGCCGAGCCCGCGAATTGTGAAAGCAGTGTTGCGCGGGTTCGGCGAGGAGTAGTTCAAAGCCGGGACGAGTTGGGCCACCTGACTGAGGTTGACCGTGTAAGTGCGGCTCAGATCGTCACTGCCGATCACGGAGATCGCAGCGGGTACCTTCTGGGCATCTTCCGTCCGTCGCCGTGCAGTGACTATAATTGCGCGCGAATTTCTCGCGCTGACAGCTGCGTTGGTCGATAATGTTTCGGCAGAAGCGATTGTCGAGTTGGCAACAAGCAGGCAGGCCGCAAGTACGGCACGATCGCGCATAATATTCCCCAGCCAGACTCGTTTTGACTGGGAGCGCTATATTTCACAGGATATAGCTAATCAAGCTGTGCATGGCCTTTTGTTCGGGGCGCTGCGAGCATGGCCTCGGCGAGCGCTGTACGATCGGGACACGAGGCGGCATTCGAAATGCGATGTTGCAGAGAGCGAAAATGCGTGAGAACCGATTTGCCAAGAGTTGTGACACAAGCCCCGCCACCGCGCGCGTTGCCTGGGTTGGTTGCAACCAGCGGCTCAGCCCAGCAACGGTTCATCGTATCGACCAGCAGCCACGTCCGGCGGTAACTCATACCAAGCGCGCGGCCCGCAGCAGAGATTGACCCTTCGCGCGAAATTGCCTCAAGCAGGTCGGCCTTGCCCGGTCCCATCGCGATTTCGTCCCCGCAGAAGAGTTGAATCTTGATCTTGAGATAGGGCGCCTCGACCATAAGCTGAGTATAGGGTCGAACCACATCCAGGCACAAGTTCCGCGGACAGCCTTGCGCCGTGCTGCACCTTTGCCTAGATGCACGCTCACAAATTGCGCCACATTTCGCGAAGGCTCTAGTTGATGTCCCTGTTTCTGTTCCTGACCGTTGTCCAGGCGTTGGTCGCCGCGGCGCTGGTCGGCGTTATTCTTATGCAGCGTTCGGAGGGAGGCGGGCTTGGCGTCGGTGGCAGCCCGGCGGGACTGATGTCGGCACGCGGCGCGGCCAATTTCCTGACCCGTGCGACTGCATTCCTCGCGATCGCATTTATCGGTCTCAGCATCCTGCTGGCGGCGCTTGCCGTTGGCGCGACTTCGACTCGCAAGATTGACACCTCGCTCAAGCGCGATGCCACTTCGGCTCCGGTCGCTCCGTCGCAGGCGGCTGATCCGCTGGCTGCGCCTGGCGGGGCAGTTCCCGCAGCTGAGGGCAAGTCCGCACCGGTCGATCCGCTGGCCTCTCCAGCAAAAAAATAAGTCCCCGGCGTTCGCGCCTGTGGATTGAAGCACGCACGGCCTAACGACCGCTTGCGCTTCTCCCTAGCTTGCCAGTAAGGCTCGTCTCCCATGGCGCGGTTCATTTTCATCACCGGCGGCGTGGTCTCATCGCTTGGCAAGGGACTTATGGCAGCGAGCCTCGCGGCTCTGCTGCAGGCGCGCGGATTCAAGGTTCGGATTCGCAAGTTCGATCCCTATCTCAACGTCGATCCGGGGACGATGAGCCCCTATCAGCACGGCGAGGTCTATGTTACCGACGATGGCGCGGAGACGGATCTCGATCTTGGCCATTATGAACGGTTCACTGGAGTTTCGGCGCGGCAGACCGATAACGTCACCTCCGGCCGAATCTATCAGCAGATCATCACGCGCGAGCGGCGCGGCGATTATCTGGGCGCGACAGTGCAGGTCATCCCGCATGTTACCGATGCCATCAAACAGTTTGCCCAGGCCGAGACTGACGGACTCGATTTCGTGCTCTGCGAGATCGGGGGCACGGTTGGCGACATTGAGGGCCTGCCGTTCATCGAAGCCATCCGCCAGCTGCGCAACGATCTTGGCCGCGATCAATCCGTATTTGTCCATGTCACGCTGGTTCCGTTCATCGCGGCAGCGGGCGAACTCAAAACCAAGCCGACCCAGCACAGCGTCAAGGAACTGACCGCGCTGGGAGTTCAGCCCGACGTGCTGGTGTGCCGCTGCGAGCATCCTTTGCCCGAGGCCGAGCGCGCCAAGATAGCCGCTTTCTGCAATGTCCGCAAGGAAGCGGTGATCCCGGCGCTTGATGCCAAGAGCATCTACGAAGTGCCTTTGCAGTATCATGGCGAAGGCCTCGATTTCGAGGTGCTTCGGGCATTCGGGATTACTCCCGGCCTGGCACCAGACTTGCGCCGCTGGCACGATATCGTCGACCGGCTGCACAATCCCGAAGGCGAGGTTACTATTGGCGTGGTTGGCAAATATGTGGGCCTGCCTGACGCCTACAAGTCGCTCAACGAGGCTCTGATCCACGGCGGGCTGGCCAACCGTGTCAAGGTCAACATCCAGTGGATCGACGCCGAATTGTTTGATGCGCCCGACAGCGACGTCGCGGCCCGGCTGGAACCGTTGCACGCCATTCTGGTGCCCGGCGCCTTTGGCGAGCGCGGTGCGGAAGGCAAGATCCAGGCAATCCGCTTTGCCCGCGAGCGCAATGTGCCCTTTTTCGGAATCTGCTTCGGCATGCAGATGGCCTGCGTCGAAGGGATGCGCAATCTTGGCGGAGTGCCCGATGCTTCCTCAACCGAATTTGGCCCAACGGGCCAGCCGGTGGTTGGCATAATCGAAGAATGGATGAGCGCGGAAGGAATCCAGAAGCGCGAAGCGGACGGCGATCTTGGCGGGACGATGCGATTGGGCGCCTATCCCGCCACGCTGGCAGGCAACAGCCATGTCGCCGCGTTGTATGGCACGACCGCGATTTCCGAGCGCCATCGCCACCGCTACGAAGTCAACATGGCCTATCGCGATGCGCTGGAAGCGGGAGGCCTGGTGTTTGCCGGCATATCACCGGATGGCCTGCTGCCCGAAATCGTCGAGCGGCCGGAACATCCCTGGTTTGTGGGTGTGCAGTTCCATCCGGAACTCAAGAGCAAGCCGTTCGATCCGCATCCATTGTTTGCCAGCTTCATTGAGGCCGCGCTGCGTCAGTCCCGCCTGGTTTGAGGTGCTGCCATTCGCTCTGATTGAATTCTCCGGTATTTTTGAATCCAATTTCAGGCAATCAGACATATCGTTGAGCTTCGCTTCATATTAATGATAGGCGTTAATGCGTGTGTGGCACAACCTGTGGTTTAAACCTGAGGCATTAGCGCAATAGCAGAGTCGATCTGTTAAGGGCTCACCTCGCTGGTGATCGTCTACAGCGACCCGGATGATCACACAGGGGGCAAGGCGGCGCCGAAAGGCGTCGAGGGGGTGGATCTTCCCGGATCCACCCCCGAATTGCACCTGATCAGGCAACTTCCGCTGGATCAGGCAAATTGCGCTGGATCAGGCAGCTTGGCTGGCTTCGCTTTCACCGACGACTGAAAGCGGTGTGCGCGGACCAATCGCGATCTTCTTGGGAAGCATCGCATCAGGCACTTCGCGGACCAGATCAATGGTCAGAAGGCCATCTTCCAGCCCGGCATTGGCCACGCGGACATAGTCAGCCAGTTCGAAGCGGCGATCGAAGCCGCGCTGGGCAATGCCGACATGCAGCATTGTCCCGGCACCTTCCGCACCGGTCTCCGCTGCACCCTGGCCGGGCTTGAGGCCCTGAATCACCAGCAGGTTCTGCTGGGCGGTGATTTCGATATCGTCGGGCTTGTACCCGGCGACTGCCAGGGTGATGCGATAATTATCATCGCCATGCTTTTCGATGTTGAACGGTGGAAAATTATCGCTGGTGCTCCGCGCCTGATTTTCGATCATGTCGAAAATGCGGTCGAAACCGACCATGGAGCGGCGATAAGGGGTAAAATCGAGACGGTTCATGACAAAAATCCTCTTGTGAGCAATTTCCGATACGATAGGAGCCCGGTCAACCGGCGCTCCCGGCTTTTATGTGCCAAGCCCCCTTCGCCTTCGCTCTGGACAGGCCTGGGTGCATGACACGTGACATCAGATATGTTAGCCTCTCCAGCTTTCAAGGGTCCGCCCGCAACGAGGTCATAATGTCGTCACCAAGGGTTGAAATCTTTACGCGCTGGGGCTGTGGCTATTGCGTTTCGGCCAAGGCGCTGCTCGATCGCAAGGGCATCTCCTATACGGAACACGACGTGACCATGGGCGGCGAGCCGCGCGCGGAAATGCTGCGCCGGGTGCCTGGCGCAATGACGGTGCCGCAGGTGCTTATCGACGGGAAACCGGTCGGCGGCAGCGACGAAATTCATGCGCTCGATCGCCAGGGCAAGCTCGATGCCATGCTCGGGATGGCCTAATGAGCCGCATCGCCGTGTTGCAGATGACTTCGGGGATTGATCCCGCTGCCAATGCCGCGACGCTGGTTGGCGCGATTGAAGAGGCAGCACGGTGCGGGGCGCAGATGCTGTTTACGCCAGAAATGTCCGGATTGATTGACCGCGACCGGGTGCGGGCGACGCCTAAAATTGTGACTGAAGGCGATGACCAGGTGCTGGCGGCGGTGCGCGAGGCAGCGGCGCGAGCCGGGGTCTGGGTTGCGCTGGGTTCGCTGGCCGTGGCACGCGATGACGGGCGCTGGGCCAACCGGGCATTTGTCATAGATGCCTCCGGAGAAATTGCCGGGCGATATGACAAGATCCATATGTTCGACGTCGATCTGGCGAACGGGGGATCGTGGCGCGAATCTTCCGCCTATGCGGCGGGCAACAAGGTTGTGACCGTTGGTACGCCGGCCGGCCGGCTCGGGCTGGCGATCTGCTATGACATCCGCTTCCCGGCACTATTCGAGGCGCTGGGCCAGGCTGATTGCGACATCATCGCAATTCCAGCCGCCTTCACTGTG
>JBDSSP010000169.1:0-23250 GCA_039928735.1 Novosphingobium sp.
TATCACCCAGCGCGCGAACATGCGTGCCGCCGCACAGCTCGACCGAGTAGGGCTTCTCATTGACCCGGCCCATCGACAGCACGCGCACTTCATCGCCGTACTTCTCTCCGAACAGCGCCATGGCACCTGCCTCGATGGCGTCGTCCGGAGACATCAGCCGGGTGACCACGGGCTCGTTGGCGCGGATCTCGGCGTTTACCTCGGCCTCGACTGCGGCAATGTCATCCGCCGTCAGCGCGACCGGCTGCGCGAAGTCAAAGCGCAGGCGGTCTGCTGCAACGGCAGAGCCCTTCTGGCTGACATGGCCACCCAGCCGGTTGCGCAATGCGGCATGCAACAGATGCGTGGCTGAATGGTTGGCGCGGATTGCATTGCGGTGCGCAACGTTCACCGCCATTTTTACCGTCTGCCCGGTGCGCACTTCGCCAGCGCTGATTGTACCCTGCATCCCGTGCAGCCTGCCGAGCGGCTTGCTAGTATTCTCAACAACAAGCTGGAAGCCATCGTCGCTGCTGATCGTTCCGGTATCTCCGCCTTGGCCACCAGACTCGCCATAAAATGGCGTCTGGTTTGTAATGATTGTGACCTTGTCGCCCTTATGAGCCCGGTCGACTTGTTGACCTTGTTCGTTGACAATCGCCTGGACCACGCCTTCGCCCTCGGTTGCGACGTAGCCCGTGAACTCGCTCGCCCCTTCGCGCTCGGCGATGTCGAACCACACTTCGCTGTCGGCTGCCTGCCCCGAGCCCTTCCACGCAGCGCGCGCGGTGGCTTTCTGGCGCGCCATGGCAGCGTCGAAACCGGCCTTGTCGACGCCTATCCCGCGAGCACGCAGCGCATCTTCGGTGAGGTCGTACGGGAAGCCGAAAGTGTCGTAGAGCTTGAAGGCCGTCTCGCCCGGCAGTTCACCGCCGGAATCCAACCCTTCGGTTGCCTCATCCAGCAACTTCAAACCATTGTGCAAGGTCCGCCGGAACTGCACTTCCTCGCGCTCCAGCGTCTCTTCGATCAGCGCCCGGGCGCGGCCGAGTTCGGGATAGGCCGCGCCCATCTCGGTCACCAAGGCACCGACCAGCCGGTGCATCAAGGGATCCTTTGCGCCCAGCAGGTGCGCATGGCGCATGGCGCGGCGCATGATCCGGCGCAACACATAGCCGCGGCCTTCATTTGACGGCAGCACACCGTCTGCCAGCAAAAACGAGGTCGAGCGCAAGTGATCGGCAATGACGCGGTGGCTGGCGCGGTTTTCACCTTCGGCGGCAACGCCGGTCAGATGTTCTGACGCCTCGATCAGCGCCTTGAAGGTGTCGATATCGTAATTGTCGTGCTCGCCCTGCATCACCGCGGCAATGCGCTCCAGCCCCATGCCGGTATCGATGCTGGGCCTGGGCAGCGAAGTGCGGCTGCCGTCGGCGGCCTGTTCGAACTGCATGAAAACGAGATTCCAGATCTCGATGAAGCGATCGCCATCTTCATCCGGGCTGCCGGGCGGGCCGCCGGGGATGTGATCGCCGTGATCGTAGAAGATTTCGCTGCACGGTCCGCACGGACCAGTGTCGCCCATCGACCAGAAATTGTCCGAGGTCGGGATGCGGATGATCCGGCTCTCGGGAAGGCCGGCAATCTTGCGCCACAGATCGAACGCCTCATCGTCGGTGTGATAGACCGTTGCAGTCAACTTGTCGGGCGAGAGGCCCCATTCCCTGGTCAGCAAAGTCCAGGCGTGAGTGATCGCCTGTTCCTTGAAATAGTCGCCGAATGAGAAGTTGCCGAGCATCTCGAAGAAAGTGTGATGGCGTGCCGTGTAACCGACATTATCGAGATCGTTGTGCTTGCCCCCGGCGCGCACGCACTTCTGCGAAGAGGCGGCGCGCGGCGTGGCGCGAGTCTCAAGGCCGGTAAAAACGTTCTTGAACGGCACCATGCCCGCGTTGACGAACATCAGCGTCGGATCGTTATAGGGGACCAGCGGCGCGGATGGCACCGGCTCGTGGCCTGCGCTCGCGAAATAGTCGAGGAAGGACCGGCGGATATCGTTCGTCGATGTCATAGACCCCGCCGATAAGGCAGGCTGGCGCATGCGGCAAGCGTATCAACCAAGATTTCGCTTGCGACTCACTGCAGGGAGGCACAGCATCCGACTTTCAAGTCCTTGCGCGTCGTGCGAGAGACAAGCGCCCGGCGCGCCTTCACACGAGAGGAGGCAGCGATGGGCAGCATTGATCCCAAGAGTTCCACAACTGGCAATAAAGTCACCCGTGCGGTCGCGCTGGTGGGGCCGGCCGGCACGGGCAAAACCAGCCTCGCCGAAGCATTACTGTTCGCAAGCGGTGCGATATCGCGGCAGGGCAGCGTCGAGGCGGGCACCTGCGTTGGCGACGCCAGCCCGGAAGCGCGCGCCCGGAAAAGTTCGACCGAAATCAATCTGATGCATTTCGATTATCTGGGCGATCATTTCGCACTGATCGACATGCCCGGAGGAACCGGCTTTGCCGCCGATGGCCTAGCTGCGCTGCAATCGGCCGACATGGCGCTGGTGGTTATCGATCCCGATCCGGCGCGTGCATTGCTGGCCGAGCCGATGCTGCGGCGGCTTGACGCACTGGGCGTGCCGCATGCGATATTCGTCAACAAGATCGAAAACGCCCGCGCCGGGGCAATCCGCGAACTGATCGCCACCTTGCAGCCGATGAGCCGCGAACCGCTCGCCCTGCGGCAAATTCCGATCCGGGATGGCGAGGCCGTGACCGGATATGTCGATCTGGCGCTCGAACGGGCCTATCGCTACCGTCCGGGCGCGCAGAGTGAAGTGGTCGAAATTCCTGGCGATCTCGCCGAGCGCGAAAAGGCCGATCGCGCGAAGCTGCTGGAAACTCTGGCAGACTTTGACGACGCGCTTATGGAAGCACTGCTGATGGACAAGGAGCCCGACTGGCCGACCGTGATGGCCGATCTCGCGCTCGATACGGCGCAGAACAAGGTCGTGCCGGTGATCCTGGGTTCGGCGCTGACTGGCGGCGGGATGCACCGCTTGCTCAAGATGCTGCGTCACGAAGTTCCTTCGCCGGAGGCAGTGGCAGGCCGGCTTGGTGTCAATGCGGGCGGCGCGTTGCATGTTTTCAAGATCGCCAATGGAGGCGCGATGGGGCGCCTCGCGCTCGGCAGGGTGCTCGGAGCGGGCTTGGGCGAAGGGGACGAACTGGCAGTCGGCAATGAGGCGTCTCGGACCGGTTCGATCTTCTTCGTCCAGGGCGAAAAGACCGCAAAGCAGGGCAGCGCAGCGCCAGGTGACGTTGTCGCGGTGGCCAAGGTCGATACTGCGAAATGCGGTTTGCTGCTTGGCCGCAAGGGTGCCGGCAGCAGCGAACTGCCGGTGGACTATCCGGCGCGCAATGCTGCCATTGCCATCACGACCCGCGACCGCAAGGACGACGTCAAGTTGTCGACTGCGCTGCACCGGCTGTGCGAGGAGGACCCGGCGCTGCAATGGACGCAGGATGAAGCCACGCACGAAACCCTGCTCCACGGCATCAACGACGAGCATCTGGCGGTGGTGCTCACGCGGCTGAAGCGCCGGTATGGGGTCGCTGTCGATACCCATGCGCCGCGCATCGCCTATCGCGAATCGATCCGCAAAAATGCCAGCCAGCGGGGGCGGCACAAGAAGCAGTCGGGCGGGCACGGCCAGTATGGCGATGTTATCATCGAAATCAGGCCCCTCGAACGCGGCGCGGGCTTTGTCTTCGAGGACCGGATCACCGGCGGCGTGATACCCAAGCAGTGGATACCGGCTGTCGAAATGGGTGTACGTGACGCCATGATGAAAGGCCCGCTGGGCTTTCCTGTCGTCGACGTCGCGGTAAAGCTGGTCGATGGTTCGTTTCATTCGGTCGACAGCTCGGAACTCGCCTTCCGCATCGCCGGGCGGATCGCGATGAGCGAGGCACTCGCCGCTGCTGCGCCCTATCTGCTGGAGCCAGTCAGCAAGGTGACCGTGGACACACCGGCAGGCTCGGCATCGAAGGCGGGATCGGTGCTGTCGAGCCGGCGCGGGCAGATCCTTGGTTTGTCGCCGCACCCTGACTGGGCGCGCTGGGAACGGGTAGAAGCGCTGTTGCCCGAGGCGGCGCTGCACGGGCTTGACGCCGAACTGCGCTCGCTGAGCCAGGGGCTGGCAAGCTATAGCGCCGGTTTCGATCATCTGTCCGAGCTGTCAGGCAAGGAAGCCGAACAGGTGGTCAAGGCGCAGGCTGCTCCGGCAATGGCCTAGGGTCAGATTGTCGTAGTCCACGCCCGCCAAAAGCGGCAGGCTGCGCCAAAGCAAAGTTGCTGGGAGGAGCCTCTATGTCGATCCGCCGTTACTGGCCTGCGGGCCTTGCTGCAGTGGCGCTCGCGGCTTTTCCTTTCGTTGCTCGGGCGCAAGCTGGTTCGCCAGCCACGCCGCAAGTTGCCGCTTCCAGCGTCGCAGGTTGGGGCGAATTTGCCGAGAGCGTGCGCACTCTGCCTGATCGCATGCTCGCCAAGCTGCCCATCGCCATGCGCGGCGATCCGCAAGTTCAGCAGGAGATTGCCCGGCTGGCGCTTGAAGCACTCACCACTTCGACGCTGGAGACGATCGGGGGGGACGGCGATGCACCGGTCTTCCTGCCGTCAATTGGCCAGCTGCTCAACGTCGGCCAGCCCAACGCCGACACCATTTACCGCGCTGCCAGCATTACGCCGGGCGGCTCCTACCGGATTCGCGGGAGGCGCGGCTCGCTGCGGCTGACGGTGCTGGCGCAAGTGGTGCCGCAAGGCAGCGCCGGTGCAGGTTCGCGCGCGCATCTGCACCTGTCCGATCTCAAGGCCGACGCCGAGGGCCGCTATGACGTGCTACTCAGCGCCACCAGGCCCGCGGGTTATACCGGCGACTGGTGGCAGCTCGATCCGCGCGCAACCCGGCTGATGCTGCGCATGGTCAGCGCCGACTGGGGCAAGGAAGCCGAGCCGACATTTGCCATCGAGCGTACCGACAAGCCCGTCAGCAGACCGCGGGTGCCGGCCACGACGCTGGAACAGCGCCTAGGTGCGCTACCCCGCGCGGTCGACTACATCGGGCTGATGTTCGTCGACCATGTCGAGCAGCTCCGGAGCCAAGGCTTTGTCAACAAACTCAAGGTGTTCGATGTGCCCTTCGGTGCGCTGGCGGGGCAGTTCTATTACGAGGGTGTCTATGATCTCAAGGAGGACGAAGCGCTTATCATCGAATCGCCGGTCCCCGCCAAGTGCGATTATCGCTCGTTGATCCTCACCAACGAGATCTATGAGACCACTGACTGGATCAACAATCACGCCAGCCTCAACGATACCCAGGCCAAGCCGGACAGCGACGGCAAATTGCGCATCGTCGTCTCGGCGAAGGATCCGGGCGTGGCCAACTGGATGGACACCTCGGGCTATCCGGTCGGCGTGATCCAGGGCCGCTGGACCGGTTGCGACAGCCAGCCGATCCCCGACGTGCACAAGGTCAAGGTCAGGGATGTGCCCGGCCTGTTGCCCAGGGATACGCCCCGGGTTAGTGCCGAACAGCGCCAAACCACCATCCGCGAGCGTCGCCGCGCGCTGATGGAACGGCCTTACTGGTGAGCCTACTTAAAACTCCAGCGGCTTGATCGGCCCGTCGAAATTGCCGCCCAGCTCATGGATGGCCCTTGCCAGCTGCTCTTGCGGCCGCCCGGCAAGATAGCCGTCGATGATCCGCTGATAATTCGAGATCAGGCCTTCGATGTCCTCTGACAGCCGCATGAATTCGAAGCCCGTAGCGTGAAGGCCTTTTTGCTGAATCGGGATGTTCGAATAGTCTTGCCTCGGGATCGGCGGGAAATCGGGCGAAGCGAAAGGGAGCATGGTCGGCTCCAAAGGCGGTGAATAGTCTTCATCTTCAGGAAACATGGTCAGTGACCAGATCTCGAACAAGCATGTCTCCGGCCCGAGCGGGCGGATGCGGTAGGACGACATCGAGCTGAACACCGGCAGCACGAACCAGTGCGGGAACAGGAATTCCACCGCATGGACCGGGTCCGAAACCGCAACCTTGTTTAGATCGGGAATCGGCTCGCCCTTGGCGCGTAGCTCTTCGACGATCTTGTTCTGCACCATGCCGAACCAGGTCGCCGTTGCCAGTCCGGGGTCTTCGGGCAGATCGGCATCGAGCAGGCTGCGCATGATCTCCAGTTCCTTGGAGTGGACCATGCCTGCCATGCCAATGCTCAGCTGCTCCATGCCGCGGAACTGGGCGTCAATCGTCTCGCGGGTCGTCGCGCCTTCCTTGAAGTTCCTGCGCGACTTGGCAGCGCTGGTGCCCTCCAGGCCGCTGTCTTCCTCGTACATGTCGTTCAAGGCATCGCGGCGGGCCGCGCTCAGCTGCGGATGGGTGGTGAGTACATGATAGCCTTCCATGAAGGCCTCCATCGCAAGCTTCCAGTTGGCGGGCAGCACAGTGCCATACCACCATTCCATTTTGAGATCGCCGATGCCGTGGGCATCAAGCCTGTCGGCCACGGGACCCAGCGTCTCGCGTACCGGCGGCGCATCGTTATCGTGGTTGATCCAGGCGCAACCGGCCCAGGTTTCCACGCGGCAGGGCACGAGATTGATGTCGTTGGGATCGAGCTGACGATCGGAAAAGACGTGCTTGCCGTAGACCAGCGTATTTTCGCCGTCGATGTTCCAGCGCCAGCCATGGAAGGGGCAGATGAAACCAGTCTTTTCGCAGTTGCCCGAAGCGACCTTGCCCTCGTCGTTGCCATAGCCCCCGGCGAACGGCACGCCGCGATGGCGGCAGGCGTTGTGGAAGGCCTTGACCCCGCTCGCCGTGCGCACGACCACCACCGCCTTGCCGGCGTTGGAATATTCCACCCAGTCGCCCACTTCGGGTATTTGTTCGAGCCGGCAGGCCATCTGCCAGACGTGCGGCCACAAATGATCAAGTTCGGCCTGGTAGAAGGTCTCGTCGAAATAACGCTGGACGGGCACACGCTCCGGATCGTCCATCGGAAATGGCACGGAGCGCAGGGAACCGTCGGCACTCTTCAGCATTGCAACTACTCGCTAGACTAGAATTCGAGGTCCTTGATTACCCCGTCAAAATTGCCGGCCAGCATCTGGTTCGCCTTGGCCAGTTTCTCTGCCGGAATGCCGGCAAGATAGCCATCGAGCAGGCGGTGGAAATTGCTCAGCATGCCTTCGACGTCCTTCGATAGCCGCATGAATTCAAAACCCTTGGCATGAAGGCCGATTTGGTTGAGCGGAATGTTCGAATAGTCCTGCCGCGGGATCGGCGGAAACTTCTCGCTGTCATAGGGCAGCATGGTCGGTTCCATCGGCACTTCGTGGTCACTGTCTTCGGGGAATGTGGTCAGCGACCACAGTTCGAACAGGCACGATTCCGGCCCCAGCGGGCGGATGCGGTAGGCCGAAAAGCTGCTGAAATAAGGCAGCAGGAAATAATGCGGGAACAGGAATTCGACCGCGTTGACCGGATCGGACTGGCACACGGCGTTGAGATCGGGCACCGGCTCGCCTTGGGCCTGCAAGCGCTTGGTGATCTGATCCTGCACCACGCCCAGCCACATCATCATTGCCATGTTCTTGTCTTCGGGAAACTCCACCCCGAGATTGTCGACATCGGCGAGGCTCTGGGCGATTTCCAGCTCCTTCCTATGCAGCATCCCGTCCATTCCGACGCTCAGCCGCTTCATCGATTCGAGCTGATCGACTACGTTTTCGCGCAGGCTCTTGGACTGATCGACCAGTTCGAGCTGGTCCTTGCGCGGCATCTTGTACATACCATCATAGAGTTGCGGCGAAATCTGCTGCAACTGCGGATGGGTGGTCATCACGTGATAGCCTTCCATGAAAGCCTCCATCGCGATCTTCCAGTTGGCGGGAAGGAGAGTGCCGACCCACCATTCGGCCTTGAGTTTGTGGACATTGTGCGCTTCGAGCCGGCCGATCAGCGGACCTATGGAGTCGCGCAGGCTGGGCGCGTCATCATCGAAATTGATCCAGGCGCAGCCGATAGCCGTTTCCACCCGACACGGGACCAGATTGATGTCGGCCGGATTCAGCTGGCGCTCAGAGAACAGGTGCTTGCCATAGACAAGAGTGTTCACGCCATCCATGTTATAGCGCCAGCCGTGGAACGGGCAGACGAAGCCAACGGCCTTGCAGTTGCCGTGATCGTTGCCCTTACCGCCAGCAAAAGGCACCCCCCGGTGGCGGCAGGCGTTGTACCAGGCTTTCACGCCGGACTCGGTGTTGACGATGATCACGGACTGGCCGACATTCTGGTATTCGACCCAGTCGCCAACCTCGGGAATCCGGTCGAGCCGGGTCGCCATCTGCCAGACATGCGGCCAGACATGATCGAGTTCAGCCTGATAAAACTCCGCGTCATAATACCGGGGCGCCGGGATGCGCTCGGGATCGTCAACGGGAAACGGTACGGCGCGCAGGCCGCCATCGGCAGATTTCAACACTTTAGTACCTCTCAGAGTCGCTCGGTTTGATTTGCTGAACTTATGTACAGAGCCGGGGCCGCTGCGCAATGCCCGAATTGCCGGGAGTTTGAGGGCGTGAAACACATTGCCAGCTTCAATTTTGGGCGGAAATGCAGAGAAGTTGCCGATCTGGCGAGCTTATGGTTGCGATCCCACCCATTCAAGATATTGATATTAATGAACTTTGACGGTTCACAATACGGAACTTCTCCTTGGTTGCCCGTGTGAATTACCGCATGAATGTTTTTCACCAAATCTTGCCGGTCCCAGATGCAGCAAAACCCGCGCCACGGTGGGGCACGGGTTCGAAAAAGGGGTTCACGAGATCAAAAAGCGCGGGACCGGTTGGGGCCTCAAGTGGGGCTAGTTTGCACGGCTTGCCCATGTAGGAAAGCGGTTCTCCTCAAATGTGCGGGTGCCAAGGAGGCGCCGCTGCCCGGACAGCTTCATAACATTTTCGCATCGCACGCAAAAGCAATGGGGCCCGGGTAGATCCATACCCGAGCCCACAAAACTTTCGCTTCAGAAAGCTTAGCGCTTCAGCGCGCCCTTGGCCTTGCCGATGACTGTTTCGGCATCGCCCTTGGCTTCCTGGGCATTGCCCTTTGCTTCCATTACAGGGTCATCCATGGCCTTGCCGGCGGCGCGTTTGGCTTTGCCAATGGCTTCATCCATTGCGCCCTTGGCGCGGTCTTTGATTTCACCCATTATCGTTCTCCAGTGTGATCGAGGTCAAAGGAGAACGTGGAAATCTGCCGCTGGTTCCGCTGTCATCGAATTATCGGCCAGGCCGAGGTTTCGCCGGGAAAAGGTCATGCCCGGTCAAAACGTCTTGACCCACTCCGTGCGCAGCCGCGTCAGTTCGGTTGTCAATATGCGCCAGCCCACGTCGAGTTTGACATAGGTCTCGCGGTAATGACCCCAGCCGTGAACATAGCTGTATTCGCCGTTGAGCGGGTGTTCCTTCGAGCGCCAGATCAGGTCTTCCATGGACCAGACGCCTCTGGCCTCGGTGTCGGACAGGATCTCGATATCGGGCATGTGGCCGTGGTGCACAGAAACCTGGTCGGCGCTCTGTGCTGCGACCCAGTCGATCAGCGCGTCGCGCGGGCCGATGTCCCTGCCCATTTCGCCGACGATCAGGCGCGCGTCGGGGGCCCAGACCTCAGCCCGCCACAAGTCCCAGTCCTTGTTGTCTAGGCCATAGAAATAACGCGCCTTGAGGCGCTTGATTTCCTCGATGGCGATGAGGCGTTCGATGTCTTTGGCAAGGTCGGTCATGGTGCTCTCTCCCTTTACCGCCATTTCAGGGCGAGCCTGCCCGCAGGTCAAGCGTCATTCCAAATTGACACCGGCGCCAAACCGACCGACTAGCCGCGTCAGGCGGAGGTTCGGGAAATTGCAAAACGAAGGTTCCCTGGCACAGCGGGTGATCGCCACGGGCGGCATCATGCTGGCGACGCTCACCTACACGCTCGATTCAACCATCGCCAATATCGCATTGCCGCATATGCAGGGCTCGGTATCCGCCTCCAGCGACCAGATGGTCTGGGTGCTGACTTCCTACATGGTCGCCGCCGCGATCATGACGCCGCTATCGGGCTGGCTGTCGCTGAAGATCGGGCGCAAGTTGCTGTTTCAGATTTCGACACTGACATTCATGGTGGCCTCGATGCTGTGCGGCACTGCGACCAGCCTGCCGGAGATTGTCGCGTTCCGGGTGCTTCAGGGGCTGGCCGGGGCCTCGCTGTTGCCGCTGTCGCAATCGCTGATGCTCGATATGTGGCCGGCGCGGCGCATTCCGGTGCTGATGTCGATCTGGAGCGCGGTGGTCACCGCCGCGCCGATCATCGGGCCGACATTGGGCGGATATCTCACCGATACGCTGAGCTGGCGCTGGGCTTTCTATATCAATGTGCCGCTTGATCTCGCTGCGGCGGCGCTGGTCCAGATATACTTGTCGCACGAGGAGCATGGCCAGCAGCGGCCGTTCGATTGGCTGGGCTTCATGGGCATCGTCATGTTCTCGGTCGGCATCCAGCTGACCATGGAACGCGGCGAGATCAAGGACTGGTTTGATTCGACCGAGATTCAGATCGAGGCGACGGTGGCAGCGCTGGGGTTATATCTGTTCCTGTTGCAGATGTTCACGGCCCGCGACCCATTCTTCTCGCGCGGATTGTTTCGCGATCGCAATTTCAACTTCAGCCAGGTGATGACCCTGCTGCTGGGCTCAACCCTGTTTGCCAGCGCCGCGTTCCTGCCGGTGATGATGCAGCAATTGTTCGGCTATTCGGCGACGCATGCTGGCTTTGTCTCGATGCCGCGCGGCTATGGCTCGCTGCTCGCCTTCCTGTTTGCGCCGTTCCTGATTGGCCGGATCGGCGCGCGCACGACCATGCTGATTGGTATTGTCATCAGCACCGTGTCGCTGTGGCAGATGGGCCATTTCGCGCTGGTGATGGACGAATCCTCGCTCGAGCTTTCGGGCTTCCTGCAAGGCGCAGGCTCGGGGCTGGCGTTCAATCCGATGTCGGTGCTGAGCTTTGCCACGCTCGAAGGCGCCCGGCGCACGGAGGCTTCGGTGGTGGGCAACATGATGCGTTCGATCGGCGGCTCGATAGGCATCGCCTTCTATGCGACGCTGCAATTGCGCCAGGCCGAGACCTTGCGCGGGCATATGGTGTCGCATGTCGTGCCGGGCGATCTGCTGACCGATATGCGGCTGCCTGACCTCGCGAGCGATCCCGGGCTGGCGGCGCTGAGCGGCGAGGTCAACCGGCAGGCGGCGATGGTCGGCTATAACACCGCGTTCGGCTATATGTGCCTGTCCAGCCTGTTGATGCTGCCGCTGGTCGCCTTGATGCGCCCCTCGCGCCATGCCGACAAGCCCGACCCCGGCGCCCTGGCCCATTGACGGCTCGACCGCCCGGACTTGATCGCTCAGGCCAGCCTAAGCCGCCGCCTTGTTCCGCATTTCCCAATCCTCAATCGACAGCACTGCGCCGCCGTGGACGGTGATCCGCTCAAGGCTGCGATCGGTGGTCTGGTCGGGCACGCCATAGTGTTGCACCAGGCGATTGTCCCAGATGGCAATCGCGCCTTTCCGCCAGGTCCAGCGCATCTGGTATTCGGGGAGATAGAAGCGGGCGGCGAGGCGCTGGATCAGCGGCAGGCCCTCCGCGTCTTCCATGCCGACGATGCCCAGCGCCCAGGTGGCATTGACGTAGAGGCCGCGGGCGCCGGTGACCGGATGGACCGAGACGCAGGGCTGGGTTACCGGCGGATATTTGGCGTTGAGTTCGTCCCACTTTTCGGCCGATCCGAAATGGCCATAGCCCTTTGGAATGCGCTCGGCGAGGCTGGAGCGATAGCGCAGGCTGGCGATCTGCGCCCTGGTCTCCTCATCCAGCCCGGCATAGGCAGCTGTGGCGCTGGCAAAGCAGGTGTCGCCGCCAAAAGTGCAGGGCTCGAGCGCGCGCAGGATCGATACCGAGGGCGGCTCAGGCGAATAGTTGCCGTCACTGTGCCAGCTCGATGCGGTGCCCTCGCGCTGGAAGGCCTTGGCAGCGACCGGCGTGATCTGCGGGCGCGCCGGGTCGGGGCCGTCTTCGATTGGGGTGCCGAACACTTCGGCGAGGGCGAGGTGCTCGTTGAAGCCGATGGCCTGCTGCCCGCGGAGGAAGATCACCCCGTGCGCGAACAGTGCGGTGCGCAGGTCTTCGGCATGGGCTGCGCGCAGCGGCCGGGTGAGGTCGATGCCCGAGACTTCCGCGCCGATCGCGGGCTGGCAGCGATGGGCAGTGAGGCCGCCGGGCAGGGTGTAGGTGCGTTGTCCTGTCATGTTCACCTGCTCCCAGTGAAGTCGAACGTTACGTCGCTGATCTGGCCGGGGAAACGGACATCCGGCTCGGCGCCGGGCAGCGCTGCCGTGCCGATGTCGAACCTGCCTTTGTAGCGCGCGATCCAGTCGGCCGGCGCGTGGTGCGGGGCGTGGGCCGTGCCGGTAGCCCAATAGACGAAGAACGGCCGCTGCGGGCTGCTGGCGGCACGCGATTCGATCCCGGCGATAGCCTGATCGGCAAGATCGCGGTTGAGGTGATAGCCCGGCTGCTTCGGGGTCTGCACCGGCGTCTGGTCGCGGATCAGCGTCGGGTGCCAGTTGTCGATGTCGGCCGACAGGAAGCCATAGAAATGGTCGAAGCCCTGGCCCAGCGGCCAATGGTTGAACGGCCCGGCAGGCGTGGCCTCCTCATTGGGCAAGTGGTCCCATTTTCCATAAGCAAAAGTCGCATAGCCCGCGGCATGGAGGTTGTCGGCGATGGTCCCGGCCCAGGCGGGGACACTACCGTTATAGCCCGGAAAGGGACGGGCGGTGGCGGCATGATTGCCCAGCCCGACGCTGTGCGGCATGCGGCCGGTGAGGAACGAAGCGCGCGCGGCGGAGTAGACCGGGGCGGTGTGATAATTGCTGTAGCGCAAGCCGAGCTTCGCCACCCGGTCGATATTGGGCGTCTGCACCAGACCGCCGAAGCAGGAGAGCTGGGCAAATCCGACATCGTCGAGCATCCAGACGAGGACATTGGGGCGCTGCTGCTGCGCCGGGGCAGGGGCGGTCGGGGCGGCGGAAGGAGCAGGTCCCTGCGCGGCGAGCGGCGAGGCGCAGGCCAGAATGCTGGCGGCCAATAGTGCGGACTTCCTCATCGCCCTGTCCCCCCTCAAAACACCTTGGTCATTTCCACCCGCAACCGGGTCAGCTGCGAAGTCTTGATCCGCCAGCCGCCGTTGGTCTTCGCATCGGTCCTGACATAGGTCTCGCGATAGTGACCCCAGCCGTGGAGCAGTGTGCTGCCATCAAACAGCGGCTGCTCCTTGGTGCGGAACAGGCGGTCTTCCATGGCCCAGATGACCCTGGCTTCATTGTCCGAGGTGAATTCGATGATCGGCATGTGGCCGTGATGCACCGAGACCTGATCGCCGACAGAATCGCTGACATAAGCCAGCACTGCTTCGAAGCCGCGGAACGGCTCGGCCTGGAATTCAGGGACATGCAGCTCGCCGTCCGGCGCCCAGACCTCGGCCCGCCACAGCTCCCAATCCTTGTTGTCAAGGCCATAGAAGTACTTGGCCTTGACCTGCTTGATCTCCTCGATAGCGAGTAGGCGTTCGGTCGCGTCCATGCTTAAAACTCCCGAGGATCAACACAGGTGCGCACCGGCGCGCCGGGGCCGGACATTTCGGCCATGGCCTGGGCCACGCCAGACAGGCCAATGCGTTCGCCCAGCCAGGGCTGGATGTCGATGGTGCCATCATCGATCCCGCGGAGCGCGGTTTCCATGTCCTGCGGCTCCTCGCCGCCGGCGAACTGCACGTTAAGCCGCTTGTTCTGCGCCACGAAGCTGAACAGCTTTTCTTCCTCCATGCAGTAGCCGCCCATCACGATCCGGCCATCGAACGGCGCGGCGGCGATGATCTGGGCGAGCATGCCGGGCAGGCCGACGCATTCGTAGATCAGGTTGACCGCGCGATTGCCGAAGTCCGGCAGCGGCGCATAGGGCGATATCTCGCGCGGATCGACGGCAATATGCGCGCCCATCTTGATAGCCAGCTCGCGGCGCAAAGGGTGGAAATCGGCTGCGATAATTGGCGCGATGCCCATCAGTTTGAGCCCGGCGATGACGCCCAGCCCGATTGCACCGCAACCGATCACCAGCGCCGCATCGTTGTTGTCCGGGCGGCCGCGGCGGGCATGTTCGAGGCCGACCGCGAGCGGCTCGATCAGCGCGGCGTGATCGTCGGGCATGCTGTCCGGGATTTCATACATCATGGTTTCGTCGAGCAGCATCAGCTCGCCGAAGCCGCCGGGGCATTCGTGGCTGTAGCCGATCACCTTGTGCGCGCCTTGGGCCCTCATCACCGGCACCGAGGTGACGCGCCGGCCGACTTTGATCCTGCCTTGGCTGCCCTGGCCATATTCCACAATTTCGCCGACATATTCGTGGCCCGGCACAAACGGCTTTTCAAAATCGAGCGAGGCATAGGGCCCGCCGAGCTGCTTTGACAGCTCGATGATATTGCGCCCGCCCTTGAGAAAGTGCTGATCTGAAGCGCACATGCCGCAGCTATGCGTGCGCACCAGCGCCTGGCCCTTGGCGGGAATCGGATCGGGCATTGTCCCGACGTGGACTGTTCCGTTTTCGATGTAGGCAGCTTTCATCAGTTCATGTCCGCCAGCGCCGATTTTATCTTGGGCAATGTCTGCTCGAGCAGTTTCAGGCTCTTCCAGCCTTCCTCAGGTGCGAGGCCGCCCAGCAGGGGTTGGAAGCTGATCGTGCCATGCGCTGGCAGGCTGGGCAGCTTTTCGAGCAGCATCTCAGGGGTCCAGGCGGCGAACAGACCGGCCTTGCGCAGCACGGTCGGATCGGTCAGGCCCTTGAATGGGGAGTTCGACGCTTCGCCTTCCTGTCCGGCCCATTTGGCATACTCGGTGATGACGTGGACAGCGTGGCGTTCGATTGCCTGCCAGCCCTGCTCCGGGTCCTCGCAAAGGTGGACGCCGAG
The DNA here is from genome assembly GCA_039928735.1 of Novosphingobium sp. Taxonomy (GTDB): domain Bacteria; phylum Pseudomonadota; class Alphaproteobacteria; order Sphingomonadales; family Sphingomonadaceae; genus Novosphingobium. The sequence continues at coordinate 15,102 of JBDSSP010000169.1, forward strand.
CGGCATGCCGGGAACGGGGCGGAAATAGGTGCGCGGCTCGCGGCCCAGCTTCCTGCATTCCTCAACATAAAGATCCGCGGTTTCGGGGTTCATTGGGCCGAGGCCGATATCGAACTTTGCCGCGCGCCGGGCCGAGGCGGGGACTGCGCCGCCGGCCATGATGATTTCCCTCGGGTCGCGCGTCGGGAGCGGGCGGATGAACACTGGCCGACCTTCAAATTCGAAACGCTCGCCGCGCAGCGCGCGCAGGATGATCTCGATCCCGGCGTCAAGCCGCTTGGCGCGGTCCTTGGTCGAGGTCTGGAACATGGCGAATTCGCTGGGGACGTAGCCCGCGCCGAAGATCACCCGGATGCGGCCCCCCGAGATCAGGTCAAGCACTGCGATCTGTTCGGCAACCATGACGGGATCGTGCAGCGGCAGGATCACCGCGCCGAGGCTGAAATTGATCGACTTGGTTACCGCAGCCATGGCTGCCGCCAGGGTGAAGGGCTGGGGCAGATAGCCGTCGTCGGAGCCGTGGTGCTCCATCAGGTTGATCGAGGCGATGCCGATGCCATCGGCGAACTGGGCCATTTCCACTGCGGACTTGTAAAGCTCGGCGCGCGGCGCGCCCCAGTCGGGCGCGCGCATATCAAAGCCGAGGGAGATATTGATCTGTTTCATGCAGGACCCTTCAGGAATTCGTAGGATGGATCGGAGCGATCACGGTTGCCCTGCTCGTGGCGCTGGGTGATCGCGACATCGCGGGTTTCGTCGAAGTCGAAAATGGTCTTGCGAGCACTGATCGCCCAGCGCCCATCGCGCCGCGACCAGCGGTCGAGATAGCGGCCATAGACCCGGATCTGGATCAGCTTTTCTCCGTCCATGATCCGCGTTGCCGAATGAAAATAGGCCTCGCTGCCGGCCGCATCGCCGTCTAGCGCGACAACCGAATTGCAGATCTGATGGCTGTGGTTGACCGTTTGGAGGTGCGAGGCGCAGATGAAATCGATCACGCCGCGCCCGCTGCCCTGGAACAGGTCTGCGCCATAATCTGCTGTCGCATCAACATGGAACACCTGATGGCCAAGCGCGATGTCTAGCCGGTCCACGGCGCGGCAATAGTTGGCCAATTGCTCGGCAATCGCCTGCTTGTCGAGCAGCGCGCGGAGTTCTGCCGGATCGATCGCCTCCGCTGCATTCATCGAAGGGCTCTGATCGCCGCATAGGAGGGGTCGCTGTGGTCGCGGCTGCCCTGCACGTGCTGTTTCATCTGGGTGACTTCGCGCACTTCGTCGAAATCGAGCACAGTCACGCGCTTGTCGATACCCCAACGGCCATGGTGCCGTGACCACTGGTCGATGTAGCGGCTCCACACTGTCATCTGCGTGGTCTTGCCGTCGCGAGTGGCTTGCAGGGTCGCCGTGACATAGGCCTCGCTTCCGGCGCGGTCGCCGTCTAGTTCGATGACGATGTTCGAGATCTGGTGCGAATGAGCGTCGACATGCTTGTGGCTCTCGCAGACCCAGTCGATGAAGCCGCGCCCGGTGCCCTGGAACACGTCCGGGCCATAATCGGCCAGGCCGTCTTCATGCCAGATGGCATAGCCCTGTTCATGGTCCATGCGGTCCATCGCACGGCAATAGCGATAGATCAGGTCGGTGATTTCCTGCCGGTCGGCCGCCTTTTCAAGCCTGGAATGGTCGCTCATTTGACTTCCTTCAGAACACCATACGAGGGGTCGCTGGCATCGCGCGCGGATCGTTCGTCGTTGCCCAGTGCAGTCACCTCGCGAACCTCGCTGAAATCGACGATGCAATCGCGCCGGTCGATCGCCCAGCGCCCGTCGCGCTTCGACCACTTGTCGATATAGCGCGCCGAGAACATCCGGTTGATCAGCCGCCCGCCATCCATCTGGCGCAGGTTGGCGATGACATAGGCTTCGCTACCGGCACGGTCTCCATCGACATCGATGAGGATGTTGGTCACTTGGTGCGACTGGTGCAGGAAGTTGAGGTGCTCCTTGCACACCGCATCAATCCAGCCCTGGCCGGTGCCCTTGTAGGTCGGGAAATCGGCCTCGCTGTCTGTATGGAACACGCCGTGGCCCAGGGGCACGTCGAGTCGGTCGACCGAGCGGCAATAGTTGTAGATCTGCCGCGTGATGGCCTGGCTATCGGCGAGTGTGGCCGGATCGGGTGTGACTTGCATGGGCCTTGCTCCTAGGCGCGCTTGGTGAGGTCGCCGGTCATCTGTTCGATGTAGACGATCTTGGCGCGGCGATCGTCGGGCGAGCCCGAGGCATAGCCGGCCACATCGTTGGTCTGGCCCCAATTATACACCGGACCGTGCGGCAACTGGGCAAGCGCCTTGTCGGCGATATCGGCGGGATTGGCCCAGTTCTCAGGCAGCGGCTGGCCGCTCTTCTCCAGCGTGGCGCGATAGCTTGGCGTGTCGGTCTGCCCCAGCACCATGGTCAGCACGTCGATGCCGTCATGGCGGAGTTCCGCCCACAGTCCTTCTGCGAAATTGAGGACGAAACCCTTCGATCCGCAATAGGTGGCGAGGCCATACATGCCGCTGTAGCAGGCACCCGAATTGATCAGGATCAGGCCGCCTTTTCCGCGCACCCGCATCGCCCGGCCAAAGTGATGCGTGAGGCGCAGCTTGGTCGTGACATTCATAGCCGCGAGGCCTTCCCACTCGGCAATGTCCGCATCGAGAAACCTGGAATTGACCGAATCCGCGCCGCAATTGGTGACGACAAGGCCGACCTCGCGGTCTCCCGCAGCAGCAATCGCCTGGGTGGAGCCTTCGGGCGTCGACAGGTCAGCCGAAACGGTGATGCATTCGGCGCCCAATGCGCGCAGTTCGTCAGCCGCCTTGTCCAGCTTGGCCTGGCTGCGCGAAACGAGGATCAGTTTGAGCCCTTCCTCGGCGAGTCGCCTGGCGAAGGCGAGGCCCACTCCGTCCGACGCTCCGGCGATCAGCGCCCACGGACCGTACTTTTCGGAAAATGTCATTGGCCAGTCTCTCCATGCGCGACACTGTTCAAACTCGTGTTCGCTGCTTGGATAAGACTGTGGCCAATTATCAGCGCGTGAGCAACCGGGTTCAGGCGATCTCGGCTTCGCGGCTCTGGCCGGCGGGAGCCGGCGCACCGATCTGTGGCAGCAATTCCGCTACCCGCGCGCGGAATTTGGCGACCGGCATTTCGCCACAAAACTTCCCTCCAGCATGCGTCGCAGCAGATCAAGTCCCTTGCATTTGTGGACGCATCCGCGATCATTGGGAAAATAATATTTGGAGAGAGTGATGACCAAAGTGATGGAGGGCGTACGCGCTCTCGAGGTGGCGCAGTATACCTTTGTTCCGGCGGCTGGTGCGCTGGAGGCCAAGGGAGCAATTGCATGACCCAACTATCTGACTACGCCACCAAATACCACGGCATCAATTTCACCCGCGATGCCGCCGGTGTGCTCGAAATGACCATCCACACCCGCGGCGGCGCGGCTTTGTGGGGCACTTCGCTCAAGAGCCTGCATACCGAGCTGGGCCATGCCTTCCTCGATGTCGCGCGCGATGCGGAAAACCGGGTGGTGATTTTTACCGGCACGGGGGAGAGCTTCATTGCCGCGATGGATTCGCAGGAGCAGTACCCAGAGCCCAATCTCTCGGCGATGTGGCCGCGCATTCAGGAAGAGGGGCTGGCGCTTCTGACTAACCTGCTCGCCATCCCGGTGCCGATGATCGCGGCGGTCAATGGCCCGGCGCTGATTCATGCCGAACTGGCAGTGTTGTGCGATATCGTCCTCGCCGCGAGTCATGCCGAATTCGCTGACCTTGCCCATGTGCCGGGCGGGGCGGTTCCGGGTGACGGGGTGCACACCGTCTGGCCGATGCTGCTCGGGCCCAATCATGGCCGCTATTTCCTGCTGACCGGCGAGCGCATTCAAGCTGAGGAGGCCAGGCGGCTGGGTGTGGTCGGCGAAGTGCTGGCGCCTGATGCGCTGATGCCGCGCGCCCGGGCGCTGGCGGCGCAGCTGGCGGGGCTCTCAACGCAGGTGCTGCGCCATACCCGCTCGATCCTGGTGCGTGAGCTGCGGCGGCGGATGTTCGATGAGCTGTCAAACGGCTTGGCGCACGAAGGACTGGCGATGCTTACACCGAGGCCTGCCGATCAGTGCTGATTGCGGCGAATCATTCCTCGTGATTAACTCTTGCCACAATTCGGCCGTTCTATCCTCGCAAGAGCAAGGGGAAAATTGGCGATGCGGCGCTATGATCTGGTGGTCCTGGGCGGCGGGGTCGACTATTTTGTCGACAACAGCTTCAATTATCCGACGCTGGCCGAGGCCTACAAGGTCGCCGCGCTCAATGCCCTCAACCGGCTGCAGAGCCATGTTCCCACAGTGGTCGAACTTGAGGTGCTGAAGGGGGCAGTGGCCTAGGCCAGATATCCCGCCAGCTTGGGCACTTCAGCCAGCGCCCGCAGCGCGTCGTTGAGGTGGGTACAGCCTTGCGGGCCGCGCAGTTGCTCGAGCACGGCCTCGCGAATTTCGCCGAGGGTGCGGCCGATCAGCCGCTGCGTGTTGTGGATCGCGCCGGGGCATTCGCCGAAGGGCAGGATGCGCGCTTCCGGCTCAAGCGTCAGCAATTTGCCAGTGGCGAGATCTGCAGTGGCCTTGAGGTTATATTCGTGGATCGCGCCGCGACCGATACTGCCGTCCTGGTTATGCCGTTTGGCGCTGTCCTGGAAGGCGGAGTCAATGCGGATCAGGCCCGCCTCGTCGTCGCGCTGGACTTCTATCCGGCGCGCGCGGCGGAAGCCGGGGCCATCGAGCTCGAACAATTCGTGCCAGCCTTCGGGATCGGCGGGATTGCGTACGTCGCCAGCGTCAGCCTGGGCAATGTCGCCGCGCGAGGCCGTTCCGGTGACACCACTGTTGCCAGCCTGAAGTCCCCAGCAGACATTGACCCGGTCGGCCATCAGCTGTTCGAGCTCGCCGGGCTTCAGATGGGCCAGCATTTGTTCGGTCCCGCCGCCATGCCACTGCGACCAGGCGAAGGCCGAGACCAGTGAGGTGCCGGAAATATCGTCGAGCGGCAGATAGATCGGCGCGCCTTCCGAGATCAGCTCGGGCATGGTTTCCTTGATAAACAGCCGCAAGTGATTGCCGCCGCGCACGCCGACAAGGCTGTCGATCTTGTCGGGCGCGGGGGTGGCAGTGATCGCAGTGATGGTTTTGTCTTCGGCGAGGTTGGCGCGGAATTCCGCCTCGTCGAGCACCGTGCCGGGCCCGCCATCCGCCGGTGTGCGATAATCGCGGCAACGCCCCACGAACAGCCGTCCTCCCTGAATGCCATCGGGCCAGGAGACGTCGATCGACATGGTGCGGCGCACCGAATTGGCGGTGCGGGGCGGCGCGGGGTTTGCGGTGTCGCGAAGCGGCGGGGGAACTGTTGCTGATGCCATGATTCTGCCAGTGTCGCTCCCTCTAGGTGCTTGTCAACTTGTCTCTGCGACCCTGACCAGCAGTTTGCCGACTGCGGCATTGCCTGAGAACACCGATGCAAAGGCTGCGGGAGCGGCCTCGATGCCTTCGACCACGGTTTCGGGGAAGCGGAGTTTGCCCGCCGCAATCCAGCCTGCGATATCCTCGAGTGCATCCGGCCCGGCCATCAGCCCGGCAAAGCCCTGGATCGTCAGGCCGGTGGCCATGATCGTGCGATAAAGCGCGGGCAGGTGGTCGGGGCCCGGACCTTCGTAGCCCATACCGTAATAGGCGATATAGCCGCACATCGCCATGCGCGCGCCACGATTGAGGTTCTTGAACACTTCGAGCGTGACCGCGCCGCCGGTGTTGTCGAAATAGGCGTCGATGCCGCTCGGGGCGGCTGCTTTGAGCTGGGCCGCGAAATCGGGCGCCTTGTAGTCTGCCGCAGCATCGAAGCCGAGATCGAGCAGCGCCCGGCATTTTTCAGGACCGCCCGCAATGCCCACCACCCGCGCGCCCAGAATCTTGCCGATCTGTCCGGCGATCGAACCGACCGCGCCGGCCGCAGCCGAAATGGCGACAGTCTCGCCGGGCTTGGGGCGACAGACGTCGACCATGCCGCCATGCGCGGTCTGGCCCGGCATGCCGAGCACGCCCAGCGCAGTCGAAACCGGGGCCAGCGCGGGATCGATTATGCGCGGCGGTCCGCGATAGTCGGACTGATCTGGGGCGACGGCGGCGTATTCGCGCCAGCCAGTGCGGCCTTCGACAATCTGGCCCGGGACATAGTCGGGATGGTTCGAGGCCACGACTTCGGACACGGTTGCGCCGACCATGACATCGCCGATCTCCAGATGCGTCGCGCCCGAGAGGCGCACCTCGTCGATGGCAAACCGGAACAGCGGATCGACGGCGAGCCACAGGGTTTTGAGCAGAATCTCGCGGTCGCCGGAGACGGGAATCGGCGCTTCGCGCAGTTCGAAATCCTCAGGCTTGGGATTGCCCTTGGCGTAGGACTTGAGGACGATCTGTTTCATCCCTTTAGCAGCACCGGCACCGCCGTCATGCCGCGATGATCGATGCCGCGGTATTCGGGCCTGGGCTTGCCGGGATCAAGCCGCATTCTGGGGAAGCGGTCCATCAGGCCAGAGATCGCCACGATCATCTCCTGCCGCGCGACGTCCATGCCGAGACAGCGGTGCGGGCCGAAGCCGAAGCCCATCTGATGGCTCTTTTCGCGGTAGATGTCGTATTTCTCCGGGTCCCTGAATTTTTCCGGATCGTGATTGGCCGCGCCGAGGCACAGATCGACGCGCACCCCGGCGGGAACCATCACGCCCTCGACTTCGGTATCCTGAGTGCACAGGCGCGGGAACACCGGGTCGGTGGCGCGCCAGCGCAGGCCTTCCTCGACTGCCTGATCGAGCAGGCTGCGATCCTTCACGCAATCTTCCCAGAAGTGGTAATTGTCCATCAGGGCATCGATGGTGATGCCCAGTTGCCGCCAGGTTGTGCCGCCGCCGGCGAAGATCGCGAGCTTGGCATAGCCGAAGATTTCGTCCTCGGTCAGCTTGCGCTTGCTGCCATCTTCATGGGTGATCTCGCTCTCGATGAGTCCTGAAACCAGATTGTCGCCCGGTTCGCGCAGGTTTTCGGCGACAAGATTGCGCAGGGTCATGTCGATCCAGGCGCGTGCCTCGGCGCTTTCCTCGGGCTTGAGCCGTGCCGCGCCGAACGTACCGCGATCCAGCTGATAGCGGAATTCCAGCACATCCTCGCCTTCCAGCCCGATCGCGCGGGTGATGGTGGCCATCGGCATGCGCGCGCAGAGCTCGAAATTGAGATCGACCGCATTTTCATCGAGCAGCCGGTCGAGCAGTGCGTCAGCGGTTTCCTGAACCCAGCGCTTGTTCCACCAGTCCAGCACCTTGGGGCGCTTGAACAGGGGCTGGGCGGCAGAACGCAGCCGCTTGTGCTCCTTGCCGACCATGGCGAGGATGGTCGGGCCAATCGAGGCGACGCCGGGGCTTTCCTTGTAGCCTTCCGACGAGAAGATCAGGTTTTCGCGAAATCCGATCTCGCAGGCACGGTAGGAAAAGAATGTGTATCGCTCGCGCTTGATCGTTGAAAACTCCTGCTCGGACGCTCCGAGCAGCGCGCGCAGCGATCCGGGCTGTACGGCTGCCTTGTCGCGCAGCCGGTTCATGTCCTCGGTATAGTCACGGTCCATATCGACGCCGGCGTTGGCGGACTGGGTGTTGAGATCGAACATCTCCGCATAGCGGGGATTATCCGACATCAGATAGCTGAGCGCGCCGGACTGGGTTCCTCCCATTGGACATGTAGCCATGGCTTTATCCTCCTACTTTGCGGCCGGCGGTGAGCCCGCCATCGACCGGTAGGTTGACGCCGGTAATATTGCTGGCGAGATCGGAAGCGAGGAACATCGCCGCGGCTGCCGTGTCTGCCGGATCGATCGAACGGCCGAGCGGGTGCGCCTTACCCATGGTCTCGAGGATCATGTCCTTGTTGGGGCTATCGGGGTCCATGCCCGAATAGCGCGTCAGCATGCCCGCCGGGCAGACCGAATTGACCCGTATGCCTTTGTCGGCGATCTCTATTGCGAGGCTGCGGGTGAAATTGACAATTGCGCCCTTGCTGGTGCCGTA
>JBDSSP010000170.1:0-10585 GCA_039928735.1 Novosphingobium sp.
ATGGCAAACCCACAGCTGACCGGCTGGCGCAATTCGGCTTCGTCCCGCTGGTGGGCGCGATCCTGCTCAGCTTCTTCGTGCTGCAACTGCCGACCGATCCGGGCATGTATGAGCCCGCCAAGGCTGCCTTTCCGATCATTCTAGGGCAAAGCTGGCGGATGATGGCTGCGGGAGTTGTCGCCTATGGCATTTCGCTCACGCTCAATATCTGGATCTTTTCCCGGCTGAGGCGTTCAAGCGGGGCGCTTGCGCCCTTGCGCGGCTTTATAGCCGCGGCGCTGTCGCAGGTTGTCGACACACTGATCTTCATCACCATATCGTTCTATGGCGTACGCCCCATAGGGGAACTGATGGCCGGGCAAATGGTCGCAAAGCTGGTGTTATCCGCCGTGATGGTGCCGCTGGTGATTGCGCTGGCGGTGCGGATCGGACGCCAACTGGATCAGGGGGCTTGACCAGGCCGCGTGAAAAACACTTCAATTCCCCGGCCAGCGGGCTAAAGCCCAAGCCCATGTCCGAAACGCACGATCCCCTGATGCTGGCCAAGGCCGAAACTCTCGTCGAGGCGCTGCCCTATCTGCAACGCTATGCCGGGCGCACATTCGTCGTCAAATACGGCGGCCATGCCATGGGCGATCCCGAACTGGCACGCGATTTTGCCGAGGATATCGTGCTGCTCAAAGCCGTCGGCATCAATCCGGTGGTGGTTCATGGCGGAGGCCCGCAGATCGGACAGATGCTCAAGAAACTGGGCGTCGAATCGCGCTTTGTCGACGGCCTGCGCGTCACCGACAAGGCGACGGCAGAGATCGCCGAGATGGTGCTGTCTGGCTCGATCAACAAGGAACTGGTCGGCTGGATAGCCGGGGCGGGCGGCAAGGCCATTGGCATTTCGGGCAAGGACGGCGGTCTGGTGACCGCGAAGAAGGTGACCCGCAATACCCGCGACCCTGGCAGCCGGATTGAACAAGTGGTCGATCTTGGCTTCGTCGGCGAGCCGGACTTGATCGATACGACAGTCATTGAATCCATCGTCGCGGCGGGCATGATTCCAGTGATAGCCCCGATTGCGCCCGGCGCGGATGGCGAGACCTATAACGTCAACGCCGACACCATGGCCGGTTCGCTGGCCGCAGCGCTCGGCGCGGCGCGGCTGTTCCTGCTGACGGACGTCGTCGGCGTGCTCGGCAAGGACGGCGCGCTGCTGACTGACCTCACTCCTGCCTCGATTGCCGCCTTGCAAGCAGATGGCACCATTTCGGGCGGCATGATCCCCAAGCTGGAGACCTGCATTCACGCGGTCGAAGCCGGCTGCGATGCGGCCGTAGTGCTCGACGGGCGGGTGCCGCATGCCATGCTGATCGAGGTGTTCACCTCGCAGGGCGCTGGCACGCTGATCCGGGCGGGTTGATTTTCGCTAGACCTCCCGGCCCAGCGCGACGTCCAGACAGCGGAATAATTGTTGCAATTGCCGCTCGGCAATCCTGCCTGCGCGTTCGATGAGGCGAGATTGATCTACTGCGAAGGCAATCGCTGGCTGTGCGATCGAATCCCTGTCGAGACCTGTCGCCGAAGCAGATAGATGCATCTGCCATGGCACAGTGACTTTGCCAGTGCCGCGACTCCCGGTCAGGGGAACGCAAAGATACGTCTGCAAGCGGCTGGCATTAATACTGTCGCATTGAATGATGACGACCGGGCGAGAATAACCGGCCTCCGAACCAACGGGATCGTCCAAAGCGGCCCACCAGATATCGCCCTGATAGACGCTGGCTGGCACTACCATTCCGTGTTCTTGAGCGCTGTCCTGGCACCCGCACGAAGAAATGGACGCAGATCGTCCTCCCCCTCATCCGCCAAAGCGTTGGCTAATGCGGTAATCTCGTCTGGCGAATGCAGCGCAACATAATCGCTCAGCGCGCGGGCATAAAGCCGACTTCGCGATTGCTTGGTCCGCCGCGCCAACGCATCGGCTTCCGCGAAAATCGTATCGGGGATCGAAACGGCTACTTTCATACCAAAAGTATTACCCGAAGCGCCACCACTGTCAACATTTCCCTCGCCCCGGCTTGCCCACGCTCCCCCGGCTCGGCTATCAGGACGTAAATCCTGCAATCGAGGGGCGCGCTGATAATGCTCTCAATGTTATTCGGTATCGCTGACTATCTGCTTTGGATCATTCAATCATTGGTGATCGTGCTTTTCATATTGAGCCTGCTGATCGCGTTCAACGTCGTCAACATGCACAATGATTTCGTTGCCTCGGTCTGGCGAGCAGTGAATTTGCTGCTTGAACCGCTCCTCAAGCCAATTCGTCGTATCATGCCAGATACTGGAGCGATTGACTTTTCGCCCATGGCATTAATCGTCATCATTCAAATACTGGGAGCATTTGTGTTGCCTACCGTAAAAGGATCATTGGGGGTCTAATGGTGGCCACAATCATTGACGGCAAGGCCTTTGCCGAAACCCTGCGCGGCAAGGTGGCAATGCTTGCTGCGGCATTCGAAAAAGCTTCAGGCCGCAAGGCTGGACTCGCGGTCGTGCTGGTTGGCGAAGATCCAGCGAGCCAGGTCTATGTCCGCAGCAAGGGCAAGCAAACTCTAGCTTGCGGCATGGAAAGCTTCCAGTTCCTGCTCCCGGCCGAAACCACCCAGGAAGAACTGCTGCATCTGGTGCACCGGCTCAACGACGATCCGGCGGTTGACGGCATTCTCGTGCAACTGCCACTGCCGTCACATCTCGATGAGCAGGAAGTGGTTGAGGCGATCAGCCCGAACAAGGATGTCGATGGCCTGACGCCGGTCAGCAGTGGTCGCCTCGCGCTCGGCCTGCCCGGGCTTGTCCCCTGTACGCCACTTGGCTGCCTGATGTTGCTCAAGGATCGGCTCGGCAGCCTGTCGGGCCTGGATGCAGTGGTGATCGGGCGTTCGATCCTGGTCGGCAAGCCGATGGCGCAATTGCTGCTCGGCGAAAGCTGCACAGTCACCATCGCGCACAGCCGGACGAAGAATTTGCAAGATGTCGTACGCCGCGCAGACATCGTCGTCGCCGCTGTCGGACGCACCCAAATGGTCAAGGCCGACTGGATCAAGCCCGGCGCGACCGTGATCGACGTCGGCATCAACCGGCTGCCACTCGCCGAGGGCGAGACCAAGGGGCGGCTGGTCGGCGATGTCGATTTCGCCGGGGTCAGCGCAGTTGCGGGTGCAATAACGCCAGTTCCGGGCGGGGTCGGACCGATGACGATCGCGGTGCTGCTGCGCAACACTTTGGTTGCCGCGCACCGCAACCAAGCGATCGCGCTCGCAAAGGATGCGATTTGAGGCGGCTCAAGCTGCTGCTGGCGCTTGCCGCGATCGTCAGCGCGGCGGTATCGGCTGAGGCCGGAGCAGACGAGCGCCAGGCTCCTTCGGGTCGCGGACGCCACTCCTATGCCGATCCCAGCGCCGTGATCACCGCTGAACTGGCGTTCGCCCGGCTCGCTCAGGAAAAGGGCCAGTGGACTGCATTTTCCGCCACCGCTGCAAGCGATGCGGTGATGTTTGCGCCGCAGATGGTCCTTGCCCAGCAATGGCTCAAAGGACGCGCGAACCCACCGGTCGCGGTCAAATGGCAGCCGCACCAGGTGTGGTCGAGCTGCGATGGTTCGCTGATGGTCAGCCACGGCGCATGGCAAGGCCCGCGGCGGACCGGATACTTCACCACCCTGTGGCAGCGGCAGCGCGATGGCGGTTACAAATGGATTTACGATGGCGGCGACACCTTGGCACAGCCGCTGGCCGCACCCGAGATGATCTCGGCGCAGATCGCCGATTGCCCACCGCGGATGCGCCAACCGGCGAGAGCCGCTGGCAATGGCGCCGAAAAAAATGACGCGCGCAGCAGCAGGGCCCCGCTGCCGTTCGACCCGGCTCACCGCTCGGGCCAGTCCAATGACGGCTCCTTGCGGTGGACGGTCACCGTGAGCCCCGGCGGTGCGCGAAGTCTGAATGTCATATGGAAAAAGGATGGCGCAGATGTGCCCTTCCTGCACGAAGAAGTCAGCGAGCAAGCCCCATAATCACATGAACAGCGACGGCACCTGAAATGCTCGATCTGTTCATTTCGGCGTTCGTAACGCTTTTCGTGGTCATCGATCCGCCGGGTTGCGCGCCGATCTTTGCCGGATTGACTGGCGGCACCACCGCGGCACATGCCCAGATCATGGCCGTGCGTGCTTGCTGTGTTGCCACATTGATCCTTGTCCTCTTCGCACTGTTCGGCGAGCAATTGCTGGGCGCACTGCATATCGAACTGAACAGCTTCCGGCTCGCCGGCGGCATCATGCTGTTCCTGATCGCACTGGAAATGGTGTTTGAGCGGCGCACCCAAAGGCGCGAAGAGCGGGCCGAGAAAATCCGCGCAACGCCCGAAGTGGAGGATATCTCGGTGTTTCCACTCGCCATCCCGATGATTGCCGGGCCAGGATCGATCGCTACGATCATGCTGCTGATGTCTCGCGCCCAAGGTACGCCGCAAACCCTGGCGATCCTCGCCGCGCTCCTTGCCGTTATGCTGTTGTGCCTGCTGGCTTTGCTCGCCGCGCGGTCCTTGATGCGGCTGATCGGAGCACAGGCAGAAGCGGTGATCACCCGTCTGCTCGGAGTCTTGCTGGCCGCGTTGGCCGCGCAATATGTCATCGATGGACTACGCGCGGCAATCGCCTAGTGGATTGATTTTGACATTCGAGTCCCGCTTTCGGCAGGGGAGTGTTCGAATGTCAAAATTATAAAATCCACTAGAACCAATAGTTTCTCTAGTGGTTCTTATGTTACCGACATTTGCCTCTGCTCTATCCGAAAGGGATGCAAATGTCGGAAACGAACCACTAGACGCCTCGCGCTACTGCAAAGTCACCCGGTCATCATCACCATCGCGGCGTGAAAAGAACTGCATCAGCTGGACAAGCAATTCGCAGCGTGCCGAAATGCCGTCGGCCTCAAGCAGGGCCTGTTTGGCGGCAGCATCGAACGGCGCGATCTGCGAAACACCGTTGATCAGCGACACATCATCCAGCCGCGCCACCGAGGTCCAGTCCACACTATAGCCCTGGGCATCGGCAAAGCGCCTTGCTTCGCGTTCAAAGGAAGCGCGCTCAACTGGCGCCAGGCACTGCTCGTCAGTCTCGCTGAGCAATTCTGCTTCGATCTGGCGAAACGGCGTCGTCACATCGAGTTCACGCAGCACACGGAACCGCGATTCGCCTTCGAGAACGATGTTGAAGCGACCGTCATCCATCGCCTCGACATTACCGATCCGGCCCAGGCACCCCACCGAATACAGCGGCGCGCCTTCGTCGGCGCGCTGAGGCTGAATCATGCCGATCCGCCGGTCCCGAGCCAGCGCGTCGCTGATCATCGCCCGGTAGCGCGGCTCGAAAATACGCAGCGGCAACTGCAGCCCGGGATATAGCAAGGCCCCGCTTAGCGGGAAAATCGAGATGCGGGTGGGCACTAAGTTCAGCCGAACAGCACAGTCGAAAGCTTGCGCCGGGTCGCGGCAACCCAGGGATCCTCCAGACCGATCGCCTCGAACATCTGCAGCAACTTGGCCCGCGCCGCGCCTTCACTCCATTCGCGGTCTGCTGCGATCATGGCCAGCAAGGTCGCCGCGGCCACATCGCGTTCGCCCGCAGCAAACGCCGCCGTGGCATAGGCCAGCCCGGCGTCCATATTGGCCGGATCACTTTCCGCGGCGGCGCGCAGACCGGCAAGCTCGCCTTCCTCGGGTTTGTCCCGGGCAAGTTCGAGCGCCGCGCGGGCGCTTTCCACAGCGGCGTCCTTGGCCAGTCCAGGATCGAGCGCAGCAACAATTCCGTCGGCCTCCGCGAATTGCCCGGCCAGAGCCAGCGCGCGGATCAACCCGGCGTGGGCCGGCGCACTGTCCGGCGCGATCTCGACGATCTGCGAATAAATCCCGGCAGCCCGCTCGCCATCGCCCGTAGCCAGCACTTCCTCGCCCATCGCCAGCAGCGGCGCCAGATCCTGCGCCGGTTCGCCGGCAGCCCCGCCGCCGACTGGAAACTTGGCGAGCAACTGATCGAGGATCGACTTGAGCTGCGATTCCGAGCGAGCCTGGGTCAGATCGGCCACTGGCTGGCCCTGGAACACGGCATAGACCGTCGGAATTGATTTGACCTGGAACTGGGCGGCAATGAACTGGTCCTCGTCGACATTGATCTTGGCGAGGATCACGCCCTTGTCGGCATAGTCTGCCGCGACTTTTTCCAGCACCGGTGACAGCGCCTTGCACGGCCCGCACCATTCCGCCCAGAAATCGAGGATGACGAGGCTGGTCATTGAAGGTTCGGCGACGTTCTTGCGGAAGCGGTCGACCGCTCTCTGCTCTTCGAGATTGAGACCCATGGTGGCCAAGGTAACTGCTCCGTGATCTGCTGATATGCCGAAAGTCCAATTTGGCCCTTTTCGCGCAATTGTGAAGGGCGAAAGCGGCGCTTACCAAAAGCGCGGCGGCTCCCGCGCAATTCCGTTGCTGCTCCGCTTATTTTCCCTTGCCGATCTCCAATGCCGATGCTAACCGCGCGCCTCTCCCCGGCTCGCCGCCATTGGCGCGAGCATCGGACGTTCAGAGCGGGCGTAGCTCAGGGGTAGAGCACAACCTTGCCAAGGTTGGGGTCGAGGGTTCGAATCCCTTCGCCCGCTCCAAGATTTCTTCGGAAAATCAAATGGTTATAAGGTTTATTTATAGGCCAACCATTCTGATTTCCGCCAGTATGCCACAGATCTGCATCTGCAATTTTCTGGGGAAAGCCGTCCCCTGAGCCGGAACCGTTGCGTCGTATCCGGCTATGGCCCACCCGCGCAAGCCTCCCTTGCCGCCTTGACAGTATTCGAGAGCAAGCAGGCGATTGTCATCGGCCCGACACCGCCGGGGACATGCCTTACCGCGCTGGCGTGATCCCTTTCGTCGATGGCTGCGTCGCCAACCAGCCTGTCTTTCTAGCCCGCCTGTCCCGGTAAGCGCGTAATGCCTACATCAATTACAATGGCACCTTGCTTCACCCAAAAACCTGTCGCGCCGATCATCTTGACGCCGCGTTCGAAGGCCTGGTGACAGGGCTTCGCCCCCTTGAATCCGGGCAGGAAGCTGTGGTGGATATTGATACAGCGGCCGGACAGGAAGCTGGCCATGTCATCCGAGAGAATCTGCATGTAGCGCGCCAAAATAACCAGTTCAGCGCCGCTTTCGGTAATGATCTGCTTTACCTGCCCTTCTTGCTGCGCCTTGGTATCCTTTGTGATCTGGACATGGTCACCTTCAGGACCACCGGTGAAGAGCATCTGGAGGAATATTCCGACCCGCCCAACTGTGTCCGCTTGCCCAAAGAACCGGATATTGGCCAGATTATGCTGGGCGGCGAACTGACCGCTACGCTGCAGGGCGTGGATCTACCCAAAGATCCTCGTGTCGAGCGCCTGGTTCCCGATCCCTTCAATGCCGCCAAGGCCTGGTATGCAAAGAGCGGTATAGTGCCGATCAACCACCTGTTCGTCGTGCATGCAGACATCGCACGGGACCGTCCGGATGTCGTCCGCGAGCTTTATCGCATGATCGGCGAGAGCCGTGACCTTTGACCTGCTTGGGCAGGAAGGCAAGTGATTGGGCAGGTGGATCGGCAAGGGCACTTGCCTCCACATAAAGCCTATGATTGCCCTGGCTGAAAGTCACCGTCTGTCCGGTATCGCGCGCGGGTATCGACGTGTCATTGCTGCCATCGGACCAGATGGTTCGCCCGACGATGCCGGCTGAGCCGGACAGTCGGTGCATGTATTCGCGTTGAACTCCTACATATTTGGATTTCGAACTCCCTCCATTGTGACGAAAGCGCAGATCACTGCGTCCTGCCACCATGCCCAGTCCAACGACAACATTTTGGTCCGGTCGGTAGTTCAGGCTAATCTGGCCACTCGGTGTATCGCTGTCCGTCTCAGTGAGGTTGCCGCTGTTGGCATCGGTCCACGCCTGCGAAAGGCCGAACTTGAAATAGAAATCTTCTTTGTCGGACAGAGCCAGAGTCAGCTTGAGCGGGACTGCCAGGCCGTTGACGGTGTCCCTGTATTCAGTGGTAACGCCAGTAGCGTTGGATGCTGACTGGTGCGCGGCATAGGTGCCAAGTCGCGCGGTGAATCCGGCGAAGTTCTCGTTACTGTTGTGTTCTGCAAGAGCACTACGCAATCCTCAAGAGGCCTTTCGCCGGGTTGATTTTGACGCCCGCATCGAAGGCGCCGTCGCGGCGCAACTGGTCGCACTGTGCTTCGAACAGGCCGAAGCGGCAATGGCCGGCGCCGCGTTCGCGGATGATGCAGGCAACAACCACGCCAAGAGCAAGGCGATGACCAAGGCTCTGGCGGCGATCGCTGCGCTCCAACTCGGGGTCAGCGGCGAAGGCAGTGTTGCAGCGGCCCTGCGCCAGTTCTATGGCGCGGCGCGGCGGGCCCTGCTTGACTGCGCGTTAAATTTCGATCCTGCGACAGTTCAGGCGGTACGCAGCGACCTTCATGATTTCGCCGGCGCGCTTGTCGGGAGCAAAACAGATTCATAGTGGTGCACTCCAACCTTCCTGAATCCGCGCCATTGCGCCTTTGCCGCCCCGCAATAGCTCGATTTTGGACGGATCCGCCCGCGCCAGCCGGGCAAACTCAGCATATCCCCTAAGCACAAATTGCTAGGGGCATTTCCATGGACGGTACTAACAGTCTGATGCTGATCGACAGCGATATGCGCCGCCGTGCAGCGGTATGCCACGAACTGGCGAACAGCGGCATCCATGTCGAACCGTTCGAGGATACCGGCGAAATCAAACTACGCTGGCCACGCTCAGGCGTCATTCTGGCCGAGGATGCCGATGGCAACATCTCGGATCTGATCGAGCATATGACCGATGCCGGCTGCTGGCTGCCGGTCATAGCTTTTAGCGAGCACCCAAACACCGGCCAGGTGGTCCACGCTATCATGGACGGCGCAGTCGACTATATCGAATGGCCCGCCGTGGCTTCGTCGATTGCGGCAACACTGGCCGAGGTCGACAGCAATTCCGCGAAGATCGGCAGCATGCGCCTGCGTGAGGCGCGGGCTCGCAGCCGGGTGCAGAAGCTGACCCGACGCGAGCGCGAGGTCCTGACCGGGGTCGCCGCAGGGCTTTCGAACCGGCTGATCGGCGAGAAACTGTCGATCAGTCCGCGCACTGTCGAAATTCACCGCGTCAACATGCTCAACAAGATGGGTGCAAACCATACGTCCGAGGCAATCCGCATCGCCATCGAAGCGTCACTGATCACCTGAGCCGCCCGCACCGCCGCAAGGGTGGACTGTGCCCCAGGTGTTGCTTGTCGGCTAGAGCGCGGCGATATCCTCAAGCCGGTCAGCGACCCATTGCGGCTCGGTCAACATCAGGTCATGGCCAGTATCAATATCCCATACGCGTCCGGCCGAATTGGTCTTGAGCTTTTCCATGTCGCGCCCGGGAATGGTCTCGGTACATATCAGATGGCTTTCCGGGATCGCCCGCATCACCGCCTCGTTGCGCAGCACCAGCTTCTGCGAAAAGCACTTCCACGGCTGCGGTGTCAGCCGGGCGTTCGTCCAGTCGGCGAGCACGGGATCAATGATGCCGAAGAAGCCTGCGTAGAACGGCTCGGGCTTCATTACCACGTCCGTGCCGTTGATCTGGTACATGCCTTCGCGGGTCCGGTCGATCGAGGCGAAGGCATGCTCGTGCAGCGATTCGCCGTCTTGCGGATAGGCCGCGTCAAGATAGACCCGGTGGCCCACGCGGTCCGGTGCGCGATCAGCAGCACCGGTTATGACCATTCCACCATAGGAATGGCCGACGATTATCGCGTCCTTGAGGTCTTCCGAGAGTAGCAGCCCGACAACATCGTCGATATGCGCATCAAGGTCGATCTCGGGGTTGATCAAATGAGTATGCTCGCCCATGCCCGGAAGCGATGGCGAATAGACCAGATGCCCCTTGGCCTGCAGCAGCCGCGCCACTGGCTGATAACACCAGCCGCCATGGCCGCCGCCGTGCACCAATACGAACGTCGCCATGGTTTTCTCTCCCGGTTTGAAGTTTGACCGCCTAAGCTACTTGCCAGTCGCAGCCAATCGGGGAAATGTGCACCGAAACAAAAAACCGGAGAAACTGCCATGGCCGCAAAGTCCACTCGCCACCTCGTCGCGCCCGAGCTTGATGCGGTGATCGACGTATTCCCGCCAATGGATTTCACGCAAGGCATGGCAGCGATGCGCAGTGGATTTGCCCTGCGCGAAACGCCGCCGCTGCCGCCCGAACTTTTGGCAATAGAATGCGTGGAACGCTTCATTCCCGGCGCGCCCGGTGATCCCGATGTGCGCGTCCTGCATTACACGCCGCCGGGCACGGCTGGCACGCCGCGCCCGGCCCTCCTCGAGATTCATGGCGGCGGCTATGTCATCGGTAATGCCGACATGAGCGACGCAGCCAATCGCGCGCTTGCTGACAGACTGGGCTGTGTCGTGGTCTCGGTTGACTATCGCCTCG
>JBDSSP010000171.1:0-11746 GCA_039928735.1 Novosphingobium sp.
CGGGTGAACTGAACGCCGAGTTGCTTGCCGCGCAGGCGGGACCAAAGGCGAATTTGCGCCTCAGTGGGTTCGCGGCGGAGCTTTTGCGCGAGAGTGGTCAGGCGCTTTTTCACCACGGTCGGAACACCCCCACCCAACCCTCCCCCTCAAGGGTGAGGGCTTTCAAGGTAAAGGTAGCAGGATAGATGTCAGAGAGCATGCCAAACCTCACCCCCCTCGAAGCTCACGTCTTCGCCTATTATCTTGCCAACAGCGCAAAGGACTTCTCGATGGTCGGGCGCTGGTTTCCCTATGCCGAGTTGCAGCGCACCTTCACGGACAAGATGCAGGTCGATGTCCGCCCGTTTGGCCAGGCGGCGAAGGATGCCGCCCCGGCGGCGGCGAAGCACTATTTCGATCACATGCTGGCGAACGGCGGCTTTGCCACGAAAGAGCAGAAGTTCGGGGGCACCATGCACCAGCATGATGCAGCGGGCTTCAAGACAGCGCTCGAGGCGCTGAAGGCCACCGATCCGGTGCTTGCCGCTGCCTCAGCCGGCGGCGCGGACTACTGGGCTACCACATTTGCGGAACTGACCAACTGATGCCCAAACGCACTGACATTTCCTCGATCCTCGTCATTGGCGCTGGCCCGATCGTCATCGGCCAGGCCTGCGAGTTCGACTATTCGGGCACCCAGGCGATCAAGGCGCTGCGCGAGGAGGGTTATCGCGTCGTGCTGGTCAACTCCAACCCGGCGACGATCATGACCGATCCGGACATGGCGGATGCGACCTATATTGAGCCGATCACGCCCGAGATCGTCGCCAAGATCATCGAGAAGGAGCGCCCCGATGCAGTGCTCCCGACGATGGGCGGCCAGACTGCGTTGAACACGGCGTTGGCGCTGTTCAACGATGGCACACTGGCGAAATACGGCTGCATTATGATCGGCGCCGATGCGGAGGCAATCGACAAGGCCGAGGACCGGATGAAGTTCCGCGACGCCATGGACAAGATCGGCCTCGAATCGGCCCGCAGTGGCATCGCCCATTCAGTCGACGAGGCTTTCGCCGTGCTCGAACGCACCGGGCTGCCCTCGATCATCCGCCCCAGCTTCACGCTTGGCGGCACCGGCGGCGGGGTTGCCTACAACAAGTCGGAATTCGAGCAAATCGTTCGCTCCGGCCTCGATGCTTCGCCAACCACCGAAGTGCTGATCGAGGAATCGCTGCTCGGCTGGAAGGAATATGAGATGGAGGTCGTGCGGGACAAGCACGACAACTGCATCATCATCTGCTCGATCGAGAATGTCGATCCGATGGGCGTGCATACGGGAGATTCCATAACGGTCGCTCCGGCGCTGACGCTGACCGACAAGGAATACCAGATCATGCGCAATGCATCGATCGCGGTGCTCCGGGAAATTGGCGTGGAAACAGGCGGTTCGAACGTCCAGTTCGCAGTCAACCCGAAGGACGGGCGGCTGATCGTCATCGAGATGAACCCGCGCGTATCGCGCTCGTCGGCGCTCGCTTCCAAGGCCACCGGCTTTCCGATAGCCCGCGTCGCGGCCAAGCTCGCGGTTGGCTACACGCTTGATGAACTGACTAACGAGATTACCGGCGCGACCCCGGCGAGTTTTGAGCCAAGCATCGATTACGTCGTCACCAAAATTCCGCGTTTCGCATTCGAAAAGTTCAAGGGCGCCGAGCCGCTGCTTTCAACCGCGATGAAGTCGGTTGGCGAAGTCATGGCCATCGGTCGCAATTTCAAGGAGAGCCTGCAGAAGGCGCTGCGTGGTCTGGAGACCGGCCTTGATGGTTTTAACCGCGTGATTGAGCTCGAAGGGGTGAGCCGCGACGAGATCACTGCCGCGCTTTCACGCCAGACCCCAGACCGCTTGCTGGTTGTGGGCCAAGCCTTCCGCGAAGGTTTCACTGTCGAGCAGATCCACGCCATCACCCATTACGATCCGTGGTTCCTGCGCCATATCGAAGAGATCATCGCCGAGGAGAAGCTGATTTCCGCCGACGGCTTGCCCGGCGACGCCGAGGGGCTGCGACGGCTGAAAGCCATGGGCTTTTCCGATAAGCGGCTGGCGACGCTCGCGGTGCGATCGGTCGGCGTTGCGCACGGCATTGGCGAGACCCAGGCGCGGCGCTCTGGGCTGCTCCACGACGCGATGAAGGCGATGGCCGGGGCGACCAGCGAGGCGGAAGTCTGCCAGCTGCGGACGCGGCTCGGGGTCCATCCGGTATTCAAGCGGATCGACAGCTGCGCCGCGGAATTCGAGGCGATCACGCCATATATGTATTCGACCTATGAAGCGCCCGCGTTCGGCGCACCTGAGTGCGAATCCGCGCCCACTTCCGCCAAAAAGGTGGTCATCCTTGGGGGCGGGCCGAACCGGATCGGCCAGGGTATCGAGTTCGACTATTGCTGCGTCCATGCCTGCTTCGCACTGTCGGAAGCGGGCTATGAGACGATCATGATTAACTGCAATCCGGAAACGGTCAGCACCGATTATGACACGTCCGACCGGCTCTATTTCGAACCGCTGACCGGCGAGGACGTTCTCGAAATCCTTCGGGTCGAACAGCAGAACGGCGAGCTGCTGGGCGTCATCGTCCAGTTCGGCGGCCAGACCCCGCTCAAACTGGCACAGCGGCTGGAGGATGCGGGGATTCCGATCCTCGGTACATCGCCCGATGCCATCGATCTTGCCGAAGACCGTGAGCGCTTCTCGGCGCTGGTCGAAAAGCTCGGCCTCCGTCAACCCGACAACGGCATGGCCCGCAGCCGCGACGAGGCGGTCGCGGTGGCCCGGACCATCGGTTATCCGGTGCTGATCCGGCCGAGCTATGTACTGGGCGGTCGGGCGATGGAAATCGTCGACAGTGAAGCGCAGCTCGATGACTACATCGCCACGGCGGTGCAGGTTTCTGGCGACAGTCCTGTGCTGATTGACCGTTACTTGCGCGATGCCATCGAATGCGATGTCGATGCCTTGTGCGACGGCGACGACGTTGTGGTCGCGGGTGTCATGCAGCATATCGAGGAAGCGGGTATTCATTCGGGTGACAGCGCCTGCACCTTGCCGCCTTACAGCCTCTCCGTCGAAGTGGTGGCCGAAATGGAACGCCAGGCGGCATTGCTGGCCCGGGCGCTGGGCGTGCGCGGGCTGATGAACATCCAGTTCGCGGTCAAGGGAACCGACGTTTACCTGATCGAAGTCAATCCGCGCGCCAGTCGCACGGTGCCATTCGTTGCCAAGGCAATCGGCCAGCCTGTGGCCAAGATCGCGGCGCGGGTAATGGCGGGCGAAAAGCTCGCGAGCTTCCCCCCCTTCAAACGCGAGCTCAACTACATGGCAGTGAAAGAGGCCGTCTTCCCGTTCGCGCGCTTCCCTGGCGTCGATCCGGTACTCTCGCCCGAGATGAAGTCGACCGGCGAAGTCATGGGGATCGATAGTGATTTTGCTCGCGCCTTTGCCAAGGCGCAGATTGGCGCGGGGACTATGCTGCCGGATGGCGGGGTGGCCTTTGTCTCGGTCAAGGACAGTGACAAGGTTGTGATCCTGCCTGCGGTCAAGCAGCTGATCAATCTCGGTTTCACCGTGATCGCTACCGGCGGAACGCAAAAATACCTCGCCGATGCCGGGCTACCGGTGGAGCGGGTCAACAAAGTGGCAGAAGGTCGGCCGCATATTGTCGATCGAATCGTCGATGGCGAAATTGCGATGATTTTCAACACCACCGAAGGCTGGCAGAGCCACAAGGACTCCGCTTCGATCCGCGCATCGGCGCTTAAGGCCAAGGTGCCTTATTTCACCACTGCCGCCGCTTCCGTGGCTACGGCCCAAGCGATAGCGGCCTTGCGCGGCGCGCAACTTGAAGTGCGCTCATTACAGGACTATTATAGCTAGGACGATCGCGTTCCCCCACATCGCGGTAGGGCAAACCTGCTTTCCACAAGAGGGAAGCGGGCCGGGTTTTCAGGCGCTTAGCTCGCGGCGCAAGCAGGACGATTTAGAATGGCAAGTATCGAGAAGTTGCCGATGTTGGCTGAAGGCTATGAGCGGATTACCGCCGAGCTGAAAGCGTTGCGCGAGGAACGCCCCAGGATCGTCGAGGCGATTGAGGAAGCGCGCGCGCACGGCGACCTGTCGGAAAACGCCGAATACCACGCCGCCAAGGAACGCCAGGGCCAGGTCGAAGCCTCGATCGGCGATCTCGAGGACCGGGTCAGCCGTGCCCAGATCATTGATCCAGCCACCCTCTCGGGCGACCGGATCGTGTTCGGAGCAACCGTGACGCTGCTCGACGACGATGAAAAGCCGGTAAGATATCAGATTGTCGGGCCCTATGAGGCCGACGCCAAGATCGGACGGATCAGCTACAATTCGCCGCTGGGCAAAGCGCTGATTGGTCGCCGTGCAAAGGAAGAGATCGAAGTCACCGTACCTTCGGGCGACCGTTCCTATCTTGTCCAGAAGATCGAATTTATTTGAGCTTGGGCTGGATGATCTCCGGCTCCATCAACCGGTGGAGATGGACGACGACATATTTCATTTCGGCATCGTCAAGAGTCGCCCGTGCCTTTGAACTCCATGCTTCTTCGGCGCTGGCATAATCGGGATAGACACCGACCAGATCCATCTGATCGAGATCAACG
Source organism: Novosphingobium sp. (assembly GCA_039928735.1). GTDB lineage: Bacteria > Pseudomonadota > Alphaproteobacteria > Sphingomonadales > Sphingomonadaceae > Novosphingobium. The sequence goes on from JBDSSP010000171.1 coordinate 4,657, forward strand.
TAATCGAGCGTCTGGGGATCGCTGACGCGACCACCCATGACGAGGTGTAATTTCTGCATTTTTCTAGCGACTTTCCGGGGAGGAGGGGAAAGGCTCGCTTAGCAGATTTCGCTCCTGACGCCAAGTGACCCGCCGAGCGTGCCGAGGCGCTAGGGTCGAAGCGACTCCAGCAGACGAACGACTGTGCGCGCCAGACCCAGCCCCGCGCCACGCGCGTCATCGCTGGCAGCAATTGCTTTTCGGCCCAGTGCCTTGGCACCTTCTCCGGCCTTCTCTTCAAGGTGCGACAATCGCTCGGAAGCCTCGCTCGCAGCGCTAGCGGCCGTATCGCGGGCTTGGCGCGCCAGCAGCATTCCCGCCTCGCTGCCAACTGTCGCAGCGGCAACCGCACCGCGCGCCAGCTTGCGCGCCGACCCGCGAGGCAACAACGCAGAGACCAGCATCCCAAGCACGACTCCGCCCGCCACCGCGGCTCCTGGATGGGCCTTGATCTTGTCGGTGATACCCTTGAGCGTATCGTTCTCGCGGTTGTCAGTCATGGTTGTCACTTTCTTCTGCCCAACCCAGCAAGTGCTGAGCCCAAGCGATGATGGGATGCCGCAAGAACCACAGGGCCAAGGCAGCGATAGTACCTGCGATTATCCCTTTGCTTTCATTAGCGACTTCGAGCGCCTCATGGTAGGCGTCATAGGCATCATCTCGCAGCTTTTCCTTAACCCGGGCTCCGATGCTTTGTTCCTCCAGATCGCTGCGTAACTGCGCAAGACTGGCGTCAAACTCCGCTTTCGCCCAGTCACGAGCGGCGCGGGCTTTGGCTAGCTGATCGACGCCGCTCACGGTTCAGCCTTTCGATTTGCAATCAGGCGGGTCATGCGCCGCACCCGCAGTACCGCCACTAGCGCCGCCAGTCCTGCCGCGATAAGCAGCCCGCCGGTAACCGCCGCCATCGCTCCCCATGCACTCAATATGGGCACCAGCGCGAGCACAGTTCCAAACACCAGCGCCATTAGCGCGCAGAACGCGAGTGCGATTGCAAGCAAACCAAGCAAGGCGATTCTGCCGGCCTGTTTGCCCGCAAATTTCACGCGCGCTTTCTGCCAGGCAAATTCAGCCTCGGCGAGAGCGCGACCATCCCCGATCAGATCGCGTATTTCATCAAAAAGAGACGCCTGCGGATAGTCTACGTAGTCTTCTTTCGCCAACTGCTCGGTCAGGCGCTCATCTTTTTCGGCATAGGATTTGGAATGTTCGTCCATGTGCGACTGGTTCAGCCGCTCAACTGTCCGTCTTCTTGAACAGCCGGGCAAACACAAAGCCGATAGCAGCTGCGATCGCAACCGCAATCCCCGGGCTCTTGCGGACGAACTGCTTGGCGTCCTCGCCCAGCTCCCCCAGATCCTTTGCATCGATCTTTTCGGCAGCACCCTGCATGGTGCGTGCTGCGCTGCGGGCATAATCGCCATATTTGGGGCCGACCTTCTGGTCGATCGTGGCAGCATTTTCCTCGACGAGCTTGCTCAGTCCGGAAATCGCTTCGCTGGCCTTCGCCTTGCCCTCGCTGGCAAACACGAAAGCCTTGTCCTTGGCCTGGTTGCCAAGATCTTTGGCCTCGTCGATCCATTCGCTGCTCTGGGCGGTTGCCTTTTCGCGATAAGCCTCGGCACGCTCCTGTGCTTCCTTGCCAAGCTGTTGCGCACCGGCCTTGGCTTCGTCCAGCGCCCTGGCGAAACGCTCCTTGGCGGCAGGCGCACCGGTCGGCTCGGAAGTTATACCGGCTGCAGAGGGTGTCGTCCCGGCGGCGGGCTTGTTTGGCATGTCGGTAGTGGGGTCGGCCATGATGTTTCCCTCTCGTCCCCGGAATGGGGCAATGCAGGTGAAGATAAGGTGCGCACCTTGTGACACAAGGTGCTGCGATACAACAATCCAACTTGCCTGTAATTGTTCCCCTGCCTAGGAGCGCGGCAAGCATTTTGTATCCTTTCGTACTTGGGAGATTAATCCGCAATGACTGCGATCATTGACATCCACGGCCGTGAGATTCTTGACAGCCGCGGCAACCCTACCGTCGAAGTCGACGTGTTGCTTGACGATGGCAGTTTTGGTCGCGCCGCTGTGCCCTCGGGCGCTTCCACTGGCGCGCACGAAGCAGTGGAACTGCGCGACGGCGACAAGTCGCGCTATCACGGCAAGGGCGTGCTCAAAGCGGTCGCGGCGGTGAATGGCGAAATATCCGATCGCGTGCTTGGCCTGGACGCTGAAGACCAGCGCGATCTCGATCTGGCGATGATCGAACTCGATGGCACCGAAAACAAGAGCCGCCTTGGCGCAAATGCCATTCTTGGCGTTAGCCTTGCCGCAAGCAAGGCCGCCGCCAATGCACGCGGTCTGCCGCTCTACAGCTACATCGGCGGCGTTTCGGCCCACGTGCTCCCGGTTCCGATGATGAACATCATCAATGGCGGCGAACATGCCGATAACCCTATCGATTTCCAGGAATTCATGGTCATGCCAGTCGGGGCGCCGAGCCTTGCCGAGGCGGTCCGCTGGGGCTCGGAGATTTTTCATACTCTTAAGAAGGGCCTCCACGACAAAGGCCTCGCAACTGCTGTCGGCGACGAAGGCGGCTTTGCACCTAATCTTGCCTCGACCCGTGCGGCGCTCGATTTCATCATGGAATCGATTGAGAAAGCCGGCTTCAAGCCGGGCCAGGAGGTGGTGCTGGCGCTCGACTGCGCCGCCACCGAGTTCTTCCGGAACGGCAAATATGAGATCAGCGGCGAGGGGCTGTCGCTCAGTCCGGTAGAAATGGCTGATTACCTCGCCAAGCTTTGCGACGACTACCCAATTCGTTCGATCGAGGATGGCATGAGCGAGGACGATTTCGAGGGCTGGAAGGCGATCACGGACAAGGTGGGTGGCAAGATCCAGCTGGTTGGCGACGATCTGTTCGTCACCAACCCGGAGCGCTTGACCATGGGCATCGGCAAGGGCCTCGCCAATTCGCTGCTGGTCAAGGTCAACCAGATCGGCACCCTCACCGAGACGTTGGAGGCAGTTTCCATCGCCCAGCGCAATGGTTACACTGCGGTCATGTCGCACCGCTCGGGCGAGACCGAGGACGCGACAATTGCCGACCTCGCGGTCGCCACCAACTGCGGCCAGATCAAGACGGGTTCACTGGCCCGCTCCGACCGGCTGGCGAAATACAACCAGTTGATTCGTATCGAGGAAGAGCTGGGCGACGCGGCAGTTTATGCCGGGGCAAGTGCCTTCGGCCGGCTGGCGGGATAAGTCGCAGGATCAAAACTGATCACCTGCGCACGCTGCCAGTTCTCTGCATAATAGCGATGCTCGCAGCTTCCGCCCAATAGTTCGCCCGGCTGAAGATAATCATGCAGATCGTCAAACTGGCGTAATTCGGCAGCACTGGTGCGATGGGCGAGGTGGTGCGGGCGCAGGTCGTCAGGGTGCGCAACGCCGGCAGCCGCCAGCATATCTGCCAGGGCGTTCACCGTGCGATCGTGGAACTGGCGGACCCGTTCGGCCTTTTCAGGCACCACCAGCGCATTCTGGCGCGAGGGATCCTGCGTCGCGACGCCGGTTGGGCAGGTGTTGGTATGGCAATGCATTGACTGGATGCAGCCAAGCGCGAACATGTAGCCGCGCGCGGCATTGGTCCAGTCGGCGCCGATTGCCAGCACGGTGGCAATGTCGAAAGCGCTGATCAGCTTGCCCGCCACGCCGATCTTGATCCGCTCGCGCAGACCAGCGCCGACCAGCACATTGCGTACGAACAGCAATCCCTCGCGCATCGGCGTGCCGATGTGGTCACTAAATTCCACGGGCGCCGCGCCAGTGCCGCCTTCGCCTCCATCGACGACGATGAAATCGGGCACCACGCCGCTCGCCAGCATGGCCTTGACGATTGCCATGAATTCCCAGGGCTGGCCGATGCACAGCTTGAATCCAACCGGCTTGCCGCCCGACAGGCTTCTGAGCTGAGCGATGAAAGCCATCATTTCGAGCGGCGTGGCGAATGCGGAATGGCAGGCGGGCGAAACGCAATCGACGCCGACCATCACGCCGCGCGTTTCGGCAATTTCGGGGGTCACTTTCTTGCCGGGCAGGATTCCGCCGTGGCCTGGCTTGGCGCCCTGGCTCAGCTTGATCTCGATCATCTTGACCTGTGGATTGGCCGCTTGGGCCGCGAATCTGTCGGGGTCGAACTTGCCTTCCGCGTTACGGCAGCCGAAATAGCCGCTGGCAATTTCCCAGACGATGTCGCCGCCGAATTCGCGGTGATAGGAGCTGATGCTGCCTTCGCCGGTGTCGTGATAGAACCCGCCCATGGCGGCGCCCTTGTTGAGCGCGCGGATGGCATTGGCCGATAGTGATCCGAAGCTCATCGCCGAAATGTTGAAAATGCTGGCACTGTAGGGCTGGGTGCACTGGTCATTGCCGATTGTTATGCGGAACGATTTGGGGTCCGCAGCCACGAGCGGACGCATCGCGTGCTTGATGAATTCATATTTGTCGGCGTAGACATCCATCAGGGTGCCGAACGGATGGTCCGACGAGACGGCCTTGGAGCGGCGATAGACAAGCGAGCGCTGGGCGCGCGAAAAGGGCGTCGCCTCGTCCTCACTTTCCAGCAGATATTGGCGAATTTCCGGGCGCACCATCTCGACCAACCATCGCACATGGCCGATCACCGGATAGTTGCGCAGCACGGCGTGACTGGTCTGAAACCGGTCGTGCAGGCCGAGGAACGCGAGCAGCGCCGGGATGATCGTGAAGGTCCAGCCCCAGAACGTCTCGGGATGCATGCCGACGCCAAGCGCAAACAGCGCGATGCAGGCGATCCACACCGTGTAGCGGCCAAGGCGCATTTTCAGCATCGTCTGCTCCCGATCAGTCTGACCGGCTCTAAGGACAATGTTTCAATAAGGCGAGGGGGAGAGCAGATCTGTCCTGGTCCCTTGGCATGCGCGGTAAGCACTCCCATATCTCTGGCCGGGGCAAGCACCCATACCAAGGATACTCCTCATGACGAATCTCAAAATCGCTCTCGCCTCGGTGTCGCTTTTGGCGGCACTTGGCACGACGCCTCTGCTTGCCAAATCCCACGGTTTTGTCGGGCAAAATCTCGCGCATCTTGCGCACGTTACGATGCCGCAGGCTCGCGGAATTGCGCTTCATGCCCGCCCTGGCCGGATCACCGATCAGGAGCTCGAACGCGAGGCAGGCGGCAGCGGTCTGCGTTATTCCTTCGACATCACCAGTGCGGGACATAAGTTCGAGGTCGGTGTCGACGCCGCGAATGGTGCGGTTCTCGAAAACGTGGCTGAAGGCGCGCACCCTGACTGAGAATTGAGGCTGTTGGGCGTCGGGAAAGTCCTGGCGCCGCCGTTGCTATACAAAAACCCCGCCCGGATCACTCCAGGCGGGGTCTTCATTCACTCAACAAGCGTAGCCGGGAAAATCAAACCCCCGCGTGCGCCGCCAACGCGGCGAGCAACAGCAGCGCCACAATGTTGGTGATCTTGATCATCGGATTGACGGCAGGACCGGCTGTGTCCTTGTAGGGATCGCCGACTGTGTCGCCGGTCACTGCGGCCTTGTGGGCATCGCTGCCCTTGCCGCCGTGGTTGCCGTCTTCGATGAACTTCTTGGCATTGTCCCATGCGCCGCCGCCCGACGTCATCGAGATGGCAACGAACAGTCCGCCGACGATCACGCCCAGCAGCAGCGCGCCCAGAGCCGCGAAGCCCTCGGCCTGCCCGGCAACCGCAGTGATCACGAAATAGACCACGATCGGCGCGAGCACCGGCAGCAGCGACGGCACGATCATTTCACGGATCGCCGCTTTGGTGACGAGATCGACGGTGCGGGCATAGTCGGGCTTGGACTCGAAGGTCATGATGCCCGGATCGTTCTTGAACTGGTCGCGAACGTCCTTGACCACTTCTCCCGCGGCGCGTCCCACTGCGGTCATGCCCATCGAACCGAACAGATAGGGCAGCAACGCGCCGAGCAGCAGCCCGACGATGACATAGGGATTCTCGAGGCTGAAGTTGACGTGCAGGCCCGGGAAGAACTCCTTGAGGTCAGTGGTGTAGGCAGCAAACAACACCAGCGCGGCAAGCCCGGCCGAACCGATGGCATAGCCCTTGGTGACGGCCTTGGTGGTGTTGCCCACCGCATCAAGCGCGTCGGTCTTGTTGCGCACTTCATCATCGAGGCCCGCCATTTCGGCAATGCCGCCGGCGTTGTCGGTGACAGGACCGTAGGCATCAAGCGCGACGACCATGCCGGCCAGCGCCAGCATTGCGGTTGCTGCATAGGCGATGCCGATAAGGCCAGCCAACTGGTAGGCGATAATGATACCGGCGCAGATCACCAGCGTCGGCAGGGCAGTCGATTCCATCGAAATCGCCAGGCCCTGGATGACATTGGTGCCGTGGCCGGTTTCCGAAGCCTTGGCGATCGAGCGGACCGGGCGGTAGTTGGTGCCGGTGTAATACTCGGTGATCCAGATGATCAGCCCGGTGATGACCAGACCGAGCAGCCCGCAATAGAACAGCGTGCGGCCGCCATAGGCCTGCCCGTCACCGAAAGTCCCGATCGGCGCTTCCATGTTGCCGCCCAGCGCATAGCTGATCGCCCACCAGATCGCGGGGACCGAGAGCACTGCGGTAACCAGAAAGCCCTTGTACATCGCGCCCATGATGTTCGTGCTGTTGCCGAGCCGGACGAAATAGGTGCCGATGATCGAGGTGACGATGCACACACCGCCAATCAGCAGCGGCAGGCTCATCAGCGCCATCAGGTTGTCCGCGCCCTTGAGCAGGAGCGCGGTGAGCACCATCGTTGCGCCGATGGTGACGACGTAGGTTTCGAACAGATCGGCGGCCATGCCCGCGCAATCGCCGACGTTGTCACCGACGTTGTCGGCGATAACCGCAGGGTTGCGGGGGTCGTCCTCGGGGATTCCGGCTTCGACCTTGCCGACCAGATCGGCGCCGACGTCAGCCGCCTTGGTGAAGATGCCTCCGCCCAGACGCGCGAAGATCGAGATCAGCGAAGCGCC
>JBDSSP010000172.1:0-5997 GCA_039928735.1 Novosphingobium sp.
AGCTCATCAAGGTGCGCACGCAGCCAGCGATAGCCGGTTTCGCGCGTCGCGCGGATCGCCATGATGTCGCGCAGAAGCTGACGCTGTTCGCTGAGCCGCAGGCGCGGGTCGCTCCACTCGTTGAGGAGCCAGGTCGCGATGGTGGTGCTGCCGCTGCTTCCGAGCGCCGCGAGCGCCGCCGGGCGGAACTCGACACCTTGCGATGCAAGCGCCTTTTCGCCCAGCGCCTTGGCAGCAGGCAACGCACCATATTCAAGGCGGGCGTCAAAGGCGAGATCGAACCACTGGGCATCAAGCGCCGCGGCATCGCCGGCGAAATAGCGCTCAGCCGCCTGAGCCAGCGTCCGCCGCAGCTTGCGGTCGCGGCTCCAGTTGATCAGGCGCCTGACTGCTTCGCTGCGCCGCTGGGCAATTTCGGGATTCTCCGCGGCATAGGCCCCGGCGCGGGGATCGAAGCCCAGCTTCTTGAGCACCGGCCGGTAAATGTGGCCAAGAAAGGACCGATAATTTGGCACGACCCGGTTATCGATCAGCTGGGCAGCTGAGAGCATATCGAGCAGCCCGCCCGCCGCCTCGCTGGCATGGCTGCCCGGATTGCGCAGCAGCTTGCGCACCAGCGCGAAGAGCTGCGCGGGCGAGGCGCGTCCGGCGCGAAAGCTGGCTTGAAGCGAATCGGCCACAGCCAGCGCTTCGCCATCGGGCAACACATCGGCAATCGCAATCAGATCATCCCAGGCGCTACGCGGCAGTTCAAAGCGATAATAGCCCGCGCCTTCCGCGTTGGGCACCAAGGGCCCCTTGCCGGGCAATTCAAATTGGCTCGAGTGATCGGTCAGCAATTGGCAATGTCGCGCCGCGCCGCGCCTGGCGCACAGCGGTATAGTCCAGCGGACCGGCGGCGGGTTGGCACCGAGCGGCGCATAGCGGCTCTGGCTGACCTCGTAGGTGTCGCCCCTGCGGATAACCGCCAACAGGGGCACGCCCTGTTGGTCAGTGAAGCTGCGCATGGCCCCGACCAGCCGGAGATCGCCGGCCGCTTCGGCGAGCGAGGCGAAGAAATCGTCGCTGGTCGCATTACCGAAGCGATGCTGTGCCATATAGCGGCGCACCCCGGCCTTGAAAGTGTCTTCGCCCATGTAGCTGGCGATCATCGCGATGACTTGACCGCCTTTGCCATAAGTAATTGAATCGAAGCTGGAGTCTATCTGGGCATTGGCCGTGATCTGCTGGCGGATCGGCCGGCCTGCGATCAGTGCGTCCGTCTCCATTGCGGCAAAGCCCTCCGCCACGCCGCCGCCTGCAATCCGCAAGTCAGGCCGCACCTGGCTGGCGATATGATAGCCCATCCAGTTTGCGAAACTCTCGTTGAGCCAGATATCACTCCACCAGGCGGGCGTGACGAGATCACCAAACCACTGGTGCGCCAGTTCGTGTGCGACGATCATATTGAACTGGCGCTGGCGCGACACTGAGGCCTTGCCGTCCATCACCAGGATGCCGTCACCATAGAGATCGGCCCCCGCATTCTCCATCGCCCCCGGCATTATCGGGGTGCTTATCTGATCGAGCTTGGGAAACGGAAACGGCTCGCCGAAGTAGGCTTCAAGTGCAGCAACAATAGGTTTTGAGCCGGCAAGCGCAAAGTCCAGATTATCGGCATTCGGGCGCGCCGAGATGATGCGTAGCGGCAAGGGTACGGCGCGCTGCGGTGACGGCGACACCTGATCGCGGACCATGGCGAAAGGCCCGGTCATCATTGCCACAAGATATGTGGGCAGCGGCAGGGTGGGCTGGAACCGGTGGATGTCGAGGCCGCCCTGCGTCGCCACTGACACCTCGGGCGCATTGCTAACGGCGGCCTGGCCAGAAGGAGTGCGCAGGGTCACCGCAAAGGGAGTCTTGAAACCCGGCTCGTCGAAACAGGGAAAGGCCGATCGGGCATCGATCGATTCGAACTGGTTCCAGCCATACCAGTCCTCACCAACCTTGACCCGAAACAGTCCCGATGGGCTTTCGCTGTAGGCCGCGTCATATTCGAAGCTGAAGCGCACCGGCCCGGCAGGGAGCAGGACCGGGAAGCGCAACCGCGCGACGCCGGTCGGATCGACCTGCTGCCACTCGCCCGCGATCTCTTTGCCTCCGACAAGAGCAATGGCGCGGCGCATGGCGAGGTCGCGGCCATGCAGATAGACGACATCTCCAGGCGCCGTCAGCTGGGCGTCGATCTCGACCCGGCCGGTAAAACGCGGCTGCGCAGGATCAAGCGTGAGATCGAGCCGATAGGCCAGCGGCTTGACCGCGTCCGGCAGCTTGCCAAGCGGAATCGGCGCCTCGGGTATCGCAGCGGCGAGCGAAGCGGCAGAGTGTTGAGCAGCATTATGGCCCGGCTGTGCCGCTTTTCCCGCTCCCGGCAGGATGAGCAGCTGGGCCAGCAGTGCCGCCGCTGTCAGACGCGCGGAGCCGATCAGCGGAGCAGATTGCCGAAAATGCCGCGCGCAAACCGGCCCAGTGCCGCACCGCCGAGGGCCGTGCCCAAGGCGCCCGCTATCGCACTGCCCGCCGAAGCGACCGGCGAGGCGCTGGTCTTGCGCCCGGTCAGCTTCGCCGCAACGATCGCGCCGGCCGAGGAGGCCACTGCGCCCATTGCCGCCTTGCCGGCTTTTTCCCACAGGCTGGCCGAAGCGCGGGGCTGGGCGCGCTGCGCTTCCACGCCCTGTTCTGCGACGACCTGCGCTGCGGCAGTGGCATCGGCAGTCTTCCTCGCCAGCACCTCGGCGGCGCTCTCGCGGTCCACCAGCGTGTCGTATTTGCCATCGAACGGGCTGATCGACTGGACGATCGCGCGCTCCTTGTCGGTCACTGGTCCCAGCCGCGAGCGCGGCGGCGCCACCAGCGTGCGCTGGACAATCGACGGACTGCCGTCTTCCTCCAGCGTGGAAACCAGCGCCTCTCCAACCTTAAGCTCAGTGATCACGGTTTCGACATCGAGCTCAGGATTGATGCGGAAAGTCTCTGCCGCCGCCTTGATCGCTCTCTGGTCGCGCGGGGTGAAGGCGCGCAACGCGTGCTGGACGCGGTTGCCGAGCTGGCCGGCGATCTTTTCGGGAATGTCGATCGGATTCTGGCTGATGAAATAGACGCCGACGCCCTTGGAGCGGATCAGGCGGACAACCTGCTCGATCTTATCAAACAGCGCCTGCGGGGCATCGTCGAACAGCAGATGCGCTTCATCGAAGAAGAACACCAGGTTGGGCTTTTCCGGATCGCCGACTTCGGGCAGCGCCTCGAACAGCTCGCTCAGCAGCCATAGCAGGAAAGTGGCATAGAGCTTGGGATCCTGCATCAGCGTCTCGGCTGAGAGGATGTTGATATAGCCCTTGCCGTTCGCATCACAACGGATGAAATCGTTGATTTCCAGCGCCGGTTCGCCAAAGAACCTGGCAGCGCCCTGGCTGTCGAAGGCGAGCAGCTGGCGCTGGATCGTACCGACGCTGGCCCTGGAGACGTTGCCGTATTTGCTGGCCAGAACCGAGGCATTATCCGCCGTATAGGCGAGCACCGATTGCAGGTCTTCGAGATTGAGCAGCAGCAACCCCTGATCGTCGGCATAGCGGAACGCGACGTTGAGCACGCCTTCCTGCGTCTCGTTCAGCCCCATCAGGCGGCTGAGCAGCAGCGGTCCCATTTCGGATATGGTCGTGCGGATCGGATGGCCCTTCGCGCCATACAGGTCCCAGAAAATCGCGGGGTTGTCGTGATAGCCATAGTCGGCAATGCCGATCTCCTTGGCGCGCGATTCGAGCACGTCGGCGTGCTTGAAATCATGGCTGCCGGACATGCATATCCCCGAAAGATCACCCTTCACGTCGGCGAGGAACACCGGGACCCCGGCTTCCGAAAACTGCTCGGCGATGGTCTGGAGCGTTACAGTCTTGCCGGTGCCGGTTGCGCCTGCGACCAGACCGTGGCGGTTGGCCCGGCTCAGCCGCAACACCTGCCGCTCGCCCTTGGCGCTCGCCCCGATGAAAATATCGTCCATGTGTCGCTCCAGTCCGGTCAATTGCGCTTGATAGTGGCGTTATGCGCTTGGTGCGAGAGGGTTTTTGCAAGTGCCGCCGCGCAGGCCTAAAGGCGGCCAGAAATGAACCGGGCATTTATCCTCCTCGACGATGCGCGCAGCCAGGGCGCGAGCGATGCGCGGCTCTATCGCGGCCCGGTCGAATGCGTGATCGCGCGCCGCGCCGATCAAGTCGCCCCGGCGCTGGAGCGGATTGAGGCGCTGCGCCGCGACGGCTTCGATCTGGCCGGTCACATCGCCTATGAAGCAGGCTATGCGCTCGAACCGCGCCTGAAGCCGCTGCTGGCAAACCGGATTGTAGCAAGCGGTCCACTGCTGTGGTTCGGCGCGTTCAAGGGCTATGAGACCATCGCGCCCGCCGATGTGCCAAAGCGCCTGCGCGCTCTTGCCGATGGCGAGGGCGCAAGCCTCGGCCCAATGGAACCGCAACTGTCGCCCGGAGGTTATGCCCAGGCTTTCGCCATGCTTAAGCAAGCGATCGAGGCGGGCGACATCTATCAGGCCAACCTCACGTTTCCACTGCAAGGCTCGTGGCGCGGCGATCCCGTCGCGCTCTATGCCGCGATCCGCCCGGCGGCAGCGGCAGGCTATGGCGGGATTGTCTATGACGGCGCGCACTGGCTGCTCAGCTTCTCGCCCGAACTGTTTTTCGCGCTCAAGCAAGGCGCGGCAACGGTCAAGCCAATGAAAGGCACGCGCCCGCGGGGTCGCGATCTTGCCCAAGATGCCGAGCTTGCCCGCGATCTCGCACTTTCCGGCAAGGACCGGGCTGAAAACCTGATGATCGTCGACCTGATGCGCAACGATCTCGCGAGGGTCGCGGTAGCTGGCTCGGTGCGGGTCGAAAATGCCTTTGCGGTCGAGACTTATCCAACCGTACACCAGATGACCTCGACCATCCGCGCGAACTTGCTTCCCGGCCTCGGCGCCTGTGACATGCTACGCGCGCTGTTCCCTTGCGGCTCGATCACCGGAACGCCGAAAATCCGCGCGCAGGAACTGATTGCCGCTGCCGAACGCGATGCGCGCGGGCCCTATTGCGGAGCGATCGGACGGATCGATGCCACTGGCGATGCAGCTTTCAATGTGGCAATCCGCACCATGCGCCTCACCCCTGGCGAAGGCGGCCGCAAGAACATCGGGGGCCAGAATGTTGGGGGTCAAGCGGTGCTCGGCGTCGGTTCGGCAATTGTTGCCGATTCGGCCTGCATGGCCGAATGGCGCGAATGTCTGATCAAGGGAGGTTTCGTGCGGCAAGCTGTCAGTGAGGTCTCGGTCGCAGACTTCGATCTGATCGAAACCATGGCCTTTGCACCCGACAGCGGTGTGCCGCTGCTCGAACTGCACCTTGAACGGCTCAAGGCCAGCGCTGCCGAACTCGGCTTCAGCTTCGATCGCCACGCCCTGCGCAATGCCATCCAGGCGCTGTGCTTCGATGCCGAGCGCCCCGGCAAGCTCCGCCTGCTGGTGGCCCGCAGCGGTTCCTTCAGCCTCGAGCTTGCCCCGCTGCCCCCGCCGCTACCCGATCCTGCGCCCTGTGCCGTGCTCTATCTGCCGGTCAGCGACAACGATTGGCGATTGCGCCACAAGTGTACCGATCGCAGTTTCTACGAATCGGGCCTTGCCGCCGCGCAGGAGACCGGTGCTTGCGAAGCCCTGTTCATTCGGGACGACGGGCTCGTCACCGAAGGCACTTTCACGAACCTGTTTGTCGAGCGGGATGGCAGACTGCTCACCCCGCCCGCAAGGCTGGGCCTGTTGCCCGGAGTGCTGCGCCGTTCGCTGATTGAGGCCGGAGGCGCGGTGGAAGCCGAACTCAGGCTCGACGATCTTGAAAAGGGATTTTTTATCGGCAACGCCGTGCGCGGGCTGATGCCAGCAAGGCTCTATCCATGACCCAGACCCAAGCTCGAACCTCC
>JBDSSP010000173.1:0-12083 GCA_039928735.1 Novosphingobium sp.
ACCCGCGAAATGGTCGAGCTGTTTGCCGGATGTGATGTGCTGGTGAGCGATTGCCTGCGCCGTGAGCCGCATCCGACGCATGCGCATCTGGCCATGGCACTGGAACTGGCTGAAGCGGTCCGCGCGGGACAAACTGTGCTGACGCATCTCGATAAAAGCCTCGACTATGTTACGCTGAGCCGGGAAGTTCCGCCGCATGTGCTGGTTGGCTACGATGGCATGGAATTGACGGCATGATGGCTCTGGGCGCTGTTGCTTCGTTGGTAGTGATGGCAGGTTGGCTGTTTCTCAATTGGCGCGCTTTGCAATCCCATGGACTTACGTTTGAGCAGAAGGCGGCGATGGCAGCTGGCTGGGCCGTGATCATTGCTGGATTGGCATTTGTGCTAACCAGGATGGGCAATTGATCGCCGGTTCGTCACGACTAGCTGCCCTGCTTGCTGGTCTTTCATTTAACATAATATATATTATCAATCTAATATGAACGACGCATTGGAACGCCTCCTCCAGATCATGGCACGGCTCCGCGACCCGGTTTCGGGCTGCGAATGGGACCGCGCGCAGGACTTCGCCACGATCGCACCCTTTACGATCGAGGAAGCCTACGAGGTTGCCGATGCCATCGAGCGCAACGACATGGCGGCTTTGCGCGACGAATTGGGCGACCTGCTGCTTCAAGTCGTGTTCCACGCGCGCATGGCCGAGGAAGCCGGCCATTTCACATTTGCCGATGTCGCGGCCGCGATCTGCACGAAGCTCGAGACCCGCCATCCGCATATCTTTGGCGATGCCTCAGCCAGTGCCGAGCATCAGACCGAGCGGTGGGAAAAGATCAAGTCCATCGAACGCTCGGCTGCGGGGGCGACCAGTGCACTCGATGGCGTGGCCTTGGCGCTGCCCGCGCTGATGCGTGCCGAAAAGCTGCAAAAGCGCGCCGCGCGGCAGGGTTTCGACTGGCCGGACACCGACGGACCGGCAGAGAAGCTCCGCGAGGAAATGGCGGAGCTTGGCGAAGCCGATGTCGCACACCAGGTGGAAGAAGCCGGCGACCTGCTGTTCGCGGCGGTGAATCTGGTGCGCGCCTACGGCATCGCTCCGGAGGACGCGCTGCGCGCTGCCAATGGCAAGTTCGAGCGCCGTTTTCGCGCTATGGAAGCCCATGCCGGTGGCGCGTTTGCTACATTGTCGCTCGATGAACAGGAAGCGCTATGGCAGGCGGTGAAGCGCTCAGAGGCGGCTAAACCGGCCTAGATCTCGCGGTGTGAGCAGCACCTTCAGGCGCCGCAGAGGCCCCTCCTCCCCTTCTCCTGCCTCAACGTCGTCCACGACTTCGCCGTTCGCATGCAGCCAGGCGAGTTCCTTTCCGGCGCGCGCCGGCAGCAGGAATTCGTGCAGGCGCGCATCAGAGTTCAGCCGGCGCCCGGTCACTTCGAGCAAATGCTCGCAACCTTCACCGGTAAGTGCCGAAACCGGAATGATAATTTCTTCGCTGCGCTGGTCGATCACCTGTTCCAGCTCGCGGGCCCGGTCCAGGCTCAGCAGATCCCATTTGTTCCACACTTCGATGATCCGGACAAGGGTCTCCCCGGCGCCCTCCCCGATCAGGCCCAACTCCTCCAGGATGCGGAGAACCTGTGCTTTCTGGCCGTCCGAATCTGGGTTGGCGATATCGCGGATGTGCAGGATGACGTCGGCCGAAGTCACTTCCTCGAGCGTCGCGCGGAATGCGGCGACGAGTTGCGTCGGAAGATCGGAGATGAAGCCTACCGTGTCGGACAAGATGGCCTTGTCCACGCCGGGCAGCCGAACAGCGCGCATGGTGGGATCGAGCGTAGCGAAGAGGAGGTCTTCCGCCATCACATCAGCGCCGGTCAACTTGTTGAACAAAGTTGATTTTCCGGCGTTGGTATAGCCCACCAGCGCCACCACTGGCCAAGGCGCCTTTTCACGCCGATCACGGTGGAGGCCGCGGGTGCGCTTAACCTGCTCCAGTTCGCGCCGCAGCCGGGCCATGCGGTCTCGGATCATGCGGCGGTCGGCCTCGATCTGGGTTTCGCCCGGACCGCCAAGGAACCCGAAGCCGCCGCGCTGGCGTTCAAGGTGAGTCCAGCTACGGACGAGTCTCCCGGCCTGATAATCGAGATGGGCGAGCTCGACCTGAAGCCTGCCCTCCTCTGTCACTGCGCGTTCGCCAAAGATTTCGAGGATCAGCCCGGTGCGATCGATCACCTTGCGTTTCAGTGATTCTTCGAGGTTGCGCTGCTGGATCGCGGTCAGTGCGCCGTCGACCACGACCAGTTCGGCCTCATTCTGCTCGCAGGCGACCGCAATGTTACGGATCTGGCCTTCGCCGAACAGCGTCGCTGCGCGCGGCGTGCGGATCGGCACGATGCTGGCCTCTGTGACCACCAGGCCGATGGCGAGCGCCAGCCCGCGCGCTTCTTCGAGGCGCAGGTCCGGGTCTGGCGCACCCTTGCCCCGCATTTGCGGACAGACGACCAAAGCCCGCGCCCCGCGGGCTAATTCACCGGCAAGGTCTTCGCTGTTGGTCAGTCGCCGGCTTCCTCGCCTTCCCAGTCGCCAGTGAGGTCGACAGGGGTAAGCGGCTGGATGGTCGAAACGGCGTGCTTGTAGGCCAACTGCACATATCCTTCGCGTTCAAGCAGCATGCAGAACAGGTCATAGGCGGCGACGCGGCCTTGCAGCATGACGCCGTTGACCAGGAACATGGTCACCTGCACGCCTTCCCTGCGCACCGATGCCAGAAACACGTCCTGCAGCAGGCGAACCTTCTTGTTGCCCTCGCCGCCCGAATTGAACTGGCGGGCATCGATCGGCACGCTGGGCATGATGGTCGAAACGGCATGCTTGTAGACAAGCTGCGATTGGCCGTCGCGGCGCAGCAGGATCGAGAAATTGTCAAACCAGGTGACGATACCCTGGAGCTTTACGCCCTTGACGAGGAACATGGTCACCGGGACCTTGTTCTTGCGGAGCAAATTGAGGAATTGGTCTTGCAGGCTCTGGCCCTTGGCGCTGCCTTCGGCAACCAATGGTTCGGGCAGTTCGGGCTCTGGCGGCGGGGCGGGACGCGGGCGTGCTGTAAGGGTACGTTCGGCCATGGTATTCTCCTGTTTTTGGCGAACCGCTTATGCGGCCCGCAATCTGGCCGGGTCATGACTGACTCGGCCGGTAGCGAGGGCATTGTTACTAATGATTGATTGCCACGTAAATGTGAAACATCTGTGACTGTTGCTATTCATCTTCCTCATCATCGCGCCGGTCGCCAATCCCGAGCAGTTTAAGTTTGCGATGCAGCGCAGAGCGCTCCATCCCGATAAAGCTCGCGGTTTTGGAAATGTTCCCGGAAAAGCGACGAATCTGGACCTTGAGGTACTCGCGCTCAAAATTCTCACGGGCCTCGCGCAGCGGAACTCCCATCAAGACTGAAAGGCGCGAATCGCTTTCAACGCGCTCATTGAGGAATTCGGGCGGCAACATGTCGGCCTCGATCCGGCCCAACCGGTCGCGCGGCGCCAGGATGATGGTGCGCTCGACGACATTGCGAAGCTGGCGAACATTGCCCGGCCATTCATAGGCCTGCAGTGCAGCCATGGCTTCGAACCCGACATCGGGCGGTGGGATGCCTTGTTCGCGGGCATATCGCGCGAAGAAATGCGCCGCCAGTGCGGGAATATCTTCGCGCCGCTCGGCCAGCGCCGGCACAGTTATCGGCACCACGTTCAGGCGATAGAACAAGTCCTCGCGGAACCGCCCGGCGGCCATTTCCTCCTCGAGATTGCGCGAGGTTGACGAAACCACGCGGACATCGACGCGGATCTGGCGGTTGCCGCCGACCCGAACAAAGGCCTGGTCGGTCAGCACTCGCAGGATGCGGGCCTGAGTCGAGGGCGGCATGTCGGCTATCTCGTCGAGATAGAGTGTGCCGCCATCCGCAGCCTCAAGCAGGCCCGGGCGGACCAGATTGCCCTCCGCTTCAAGCCCGAACAGCTCGGCTTCAAACCGCTCCGGGGTGATCCGCGCCGAATTGACGCTAACGAAGGCATTGTCGGCCCGGCTGCTCCAGCTGTGCAGCAGCCTCGCGGCGACCTCCTTGCCTGCGCCGGCGGGGCCAGAGATCATCAGGCGACTGCCGGTGTTGGCGATGCGCTTGAGGGTGGCGCGAACCTGGTTGATTAGCGGACTGTTGCCGGTGAACTCGTCAGCCGTAGTGAAGCCCTGGCGCAGCTGAGCGTTTTCGCGGCGCAAGCGTTCGGTTTCAGTGGCGCGTGCGACCAGATGGAGCAATTTCTCGGCTTCGAACGGCTTTTCGATGAAATCGACCGCGCCGCGGCCAATTGCCGCCACGGCCGTATCGATATTGCCGTGGCCCGAAAAGACGATAACGGGCAGATCGGGCTCCCGCGCCTTGATCGCGTCGAGCACTTCGAGCCCGTCCATCGGGCTGCCGTGCAGCCAGACGTCGAGCAGCACCAGTGAGGGTCGCTGGGCATCCACTGCAGCCAGCGCAGCCTCGCTGTCGCCCGCTGTGCGGCAATCATAGCCCTCATCGCTCAGCACACCGGCAACCAGGTCGCGAATGTCGCGTTCATCATCAACGATCAGAATATCGAGCGCCATCAATCCTCCGGGTAGGTCAAAAAAGTCATTCCGCTGCTTCCGCCCCGCGTCGGCCGGCCAGCGGATCGCAGGCAAAACGCATGGTCACGCTGGCACCCCCACCGGGCCGGGATGCAAAAGTCATTTCGCCGCCGTGTTCCTCGACGATCTTGTTGACGATGGCGAGACCAAGCCCGGTGCCCTTTTCGCGGGTTGTGACATAGGGCTCGACGATCCGTTCGCGGTCTTGTGGCAGGCCGACTCCGTTGTCGTTGATGGTCACCACGATGCTGCTGCCGTCCTGATCCATCGTCACGGAAATCTTGCCGGAGTAGTCCGGCTCTTCAGTCTTGGCGCGCGCGTCGATGGCTTCGACCGCATTCTTGAGGACATTCGTCATGGCCTGGCCGAACTGGTGGCGATCGCAGGCAATCGAGCGGAAGGCGCCCTTGTCAATGAACGAAAAGGCGATGTCCGGGCGCGCCACTTCCTGGAGGAACAGCGCCTGCCGTGCAAGATCGATCGGGTCTTCACTGCGAAAGGCGGGCTTGGGCAGCCGCGCGAACGAGGAGAATTCGTCAACCATCTTGCGCAAGTCGCCGACCTGGCGGATGATCGTACTGGTCAGTTCCGCGAACAGTTCAGGTTTGTCGGTGATCTGCTTGGCATAGCGGCGACTGAGGCGTTCGGTGGCAAGCTGGATCGGGGTTAACGGGTTCTTGATCTCGTGAGCGATGCGGCGTGCGACGTCGGACCAGGCGGCCTGGCGCTGGTCGAGCAATTGGCGGGTGATGTCCTCGAACGTGATGACCCTGCCAGTTCCGCTCTGGCCGACCTTTACCGCCAGTGTTCGGAGTTCGCTGCCCTTGGCATATTGCACGATGCCACTCGCGAGACCTGCCTCGACCAGACCGGCGATTTGCGGCGCGACGGAATCGAGCTTGACCCCGAGCGGCCCCGGCCCTGCCCGGTCGAATAGCAGGCGCTGCGCCGAACTATTCATCAGCAGGATCTGGCCATCGAGATTGGTCGAAACGATCCCGGCGCTGACCGATTCGATCACCGCTTCGATCAGCGCGCGGCGGTCATGCAACTGCTGGTTGGCGCTCACCAGCGCCTGGGTCTGCTTTTCGAGCTGCGCGGTCATGCGGTTGAAGGCACGGTTGAGCAGACCGATTTCGTCGGCACCGGTGCGGCCTTCCACCTGCAGCGCAAAGTTGCCGCTGCCGACCCGCCTTGCGGCATCGACCAGTTCGTAGATCGGCTTGACCTGCCGGTCGGCAAAGCGCAGCGCCAGCCAGACAAAAAAGCCGACCAGCGCCAGCGACAGCACGAAAAGCGCCACGTTGAAGCGCAATTGCAACACCCGCGCCCGGCTGGTCAGCACTTCATAGGCGCTGACGATATTCTGCGCCCGCTTGCCCTGGCTGAGCGCGAGCAAGTCGGACGTGCGCGCGGTAAACAGATAGACCCCCGAACGCCTGTCAATCGGGGTGACCGCCTCGATCTTGTTGGCGCTGGCTTCAATGACGATAGTTTCGCCGGCATCGATCCGGCGCAGCATTTCGGGCGTGATCCGTTGCCGATTGGTATTGCTCTCGGGATCGACAATCGCTGCCGTGCGCAGCTGGCCATCCTCGCCCTTCTGGACAATCGCCGATTCGTTCAGTTTGCGGTAAACGACCTGGTCGGAATAGAACCGGGCAAACGTCGGGCTGGCGATCGATTCCGCGCTGAGAAAATCGTGCAAGTCGCTGGCCATGGTGACCGTCTCGCGGCTGACATCGCTCTGGGTCTGCTCGTAATAGCCGCGGGCGAGCTTGTTCGCGTTTTCCAGCAGGCCGCGTGAGTTGTCCGAAAACCAGAATTCGACGCCCGATTGAAACAGCCATGAGGCCAGGATCACCACCAGCAGCGTCGGGATGGCCGAGACCATCGAAAACAGGAACACCAGGCGGACATGCATCTTTCCGGTGCCGCCGAAGCTCTCGGCGGCATGGCGCAACGCCAATAGCCTGCCGATCAGGACCAGGATTGTCATGGCCGGCACCAGTGTGCCGACCAGCAAGGATGCCGTCAGATTATAGGAAAGCAGCTGGCCACCCACCGGCTGCCATAGCAGTGTCCGCACGGTCACCGCTGACATGATAAGGAATGTGACAATTGCAATTGCCATAATGATTGCAAAGATATTGGCCCGCCGCGCGGCCACTTGCGCGCGCCGCCACCAGCGCGGCCAGCGCCGCTTGCGTAGTGAGCTTTCAGACGTCATCGTTGCAGCATTACAACAGCACTGTTGCCCATCTGCAAGGGGAATTGCGTTGAAGCGGTGGCAAATCTAGCGCTGGACAAAGCCTTCAGGATCTATGGCGAGTTCGCCCAGCCGCTTGCGCAGGGTATTGCGATTGATCCCCAGCAGCTGCGCTGCGCGGAGTTGATTGCCGCCAGTTTTCTCCAGAATTGCCGCAAACAGAGGCCGCTCGAAAGCAGCCAAAGCGCTGTCATAGACCGTTCCGGGTTCGGGCCGGTGTTCGTTCAGCCAGTGGCCAATGGCGCGATTGAGGTCGCCGCCGAGATCGCCCGACGGGCCAGCCTCGGGCGTGCGAATCTGCTCGAGCAGGGGCTGCACGGCGGCTGCATCGATCAATTCCTCGCGCGCCAGCAGGGCCAGCCGGAAGATGAAATTCTTGAGCTCGCGGACATTGCCGCGCCAGGTCTGGCGAGAGAGCAAGGCGGCGGCATCGTCCGAAAGACGGCGGCGCGCCAGGCCTTCGCTGGCGGCCAGTTGCAGGAAGTGCCGGGCCAAGGCCTCGATATCGTCCGGGCGATCGCGCAGCGGCGGCAGGTCGATCGGCACGACGTTGATGCGATAGAACAAATCCTCGCGGAACTGGCCGGCCGCAATCATTGGCTGCAGATCGCGGTTTGTTGCCGCCACGATTCGCGCGTCGATCTTCACATCCTCGCTGCCGCCGACCCGCCGGATCGTGCCCGATTGCAGCGCGCGCAGCAGCCGCGTCTGTGCCTGCATCGGCATATCGCCGATTTCATCGAGAAACAGCGTGCCGCCCGCAGCCTGTTCGAACTTGCCGATGTGACGGGCGACGGCCCCGGTAAACGCGCCCTTCTCGTGGCCGAACAGTTCGCTTTCGATCAATTCGGCAGGAATGGCGGCAGTGTTGACGGCGACAAACGGCCCGCTGGCGCGGTGGCCGAGCTGGTGGATCGCCTCGGCGACAAGTTCCTTGCCCGTGCCAGATTCGCCGAGCACCAGCACCGTCAGATCGTTGCGCAGGACGCGAGTGATCATCCGGTAGACTGCCTGCATCGGCGGGCTGCGACCGACCAGCGGCAGCGCCTGGCCGGCGCTGTCGTCGTCGGCTTCCTCTTCGGCCGCGTCGCGTTTGCCGGCGGCCTGTCGCACCGTGCGCGCCAGTTCGTCGATATCGAACGGTTTGGGGAAATATTCGAATGCCCCGGTGCCGCTGGCGCGCACTGCCGTATCGAGTGTGTTCTGCGCCGAGAGAATGATCACCGGCATCGCCGGATGCTGGGCGCGCACCGCATCGAGCGTGGCGATGCCATCGCCATCGGGCAGCATGACATCGCTGACGAAGGCCGCAAAACGCATTGTGCTCAGCATCTTGTCGCGCTCGGCGATCGTCGCGCAGCGTGTGACGGCGAAACCTTCGGCCTCGAGCGCCGCGGTTATCACGATGGCGATCGACGCGTCATCTTCCAGCAGCAACACGTTCATGCTGCTTGCACTCCCTTGCCTGCACGTTTTCGCGCCTCTCCGGCCAATGGCAAGTGCACCCGAAAATGCGTCCAGACGCCACTTTCGTCGCGCTCGTGGCTGATCCGCCCGTTCATTTCGCCAACCAGCTTGCGCACCAGCGCCAGACCCAGCCCCTGCCCTGATTTCTTGCTGGTGACGAAGGGGTCGAAAATGTGCTCGCGCATCGCCGGGTCAACTCCCGGGCCGTTGTCACTGACCCGAAGCTCGATCGGCAGCCGCACAGGCGGGCCCTTGTCGGCCGATTGCAGCTGCAGCCCACTGGCGAAACGCGTGCGCACTACGACGCGGGGCCTGGCGACCCCTTCGCAAGCTTCGCGGGCATTGGCGAGCAGGTTGATCAGCACCTGGACCAGCGCATCGCCATTGCCGATCACCGGCGGCAGCGAGGGGTCGAATTCCTCCTCGAAACGCAAACTGCTTGTCCGCGCCGCACCCAGCACGGCAATAGCCCGGCGGATAGCCTCGTGCAGGTTGGTCGGCTCAAGCACCGCGGTAGTGCGGCGCGTAAGCGTCTGCATCTGGTCGATCAGCTTGGCGATGCGGTCGACTTCGTCAGCGATCAGCCGGGTCAACGCCTGGTCACCTTCCCCCAGCTTGCGGCTCAGCAATTGCGCGGCCCCGCGAATGCCGGCGAGGGGATTCTTGATTTCATGGGCAAGGATTTCAGGGGCGCGCAGCACTGCGTCATCGCCGCCGCCGCCGTTCTCGCCCATCGCATCGCTGGCACTGGAATCGTGCAGGGTCAGCACTTGCCAGCCCGGCGCATCGACGACAGGCGCGGCGGTGACATCGAGCCGCCGGGTGCCGATGCCGTAGACCAGCACGTCGATCTGGCGGGCCGAAACCGGCGATTCGCTGTCAGCAAGGCGTTCGGCCAGGCGCGGCTCGCTGAAATGCAGCGTATCGGCCAGGGCGCGGCCCGAAAGGCGGCGCAGGCTCTGGCCGAGAAATTGCTCAGCTGCCGGATTGGCTGATGCGATCTTCTGGCCGGGCGACAGCAGCAGGATCGCCAGCGGCATGCTGGCAATCTGGCGCTGCGCATCGGGAACGAAGGTCATGCGGCCTGCAAGTGAAGCTGGGGCTCGCCAAGCAGCGGCGTGTAGAATTCACGCAGTGCCTCAACCACCGCAGCGGCATCGTCGATGAAGTTGACGCGGTTGCGGAACTCGGCCGAGCCAGGCAGGCCCTTGGTGTACCAGCCCAGATGCTTACGCGCCATCTTGACGCCGGTTTCCGTGCCATAGTGCGCCAGCATCGCATCATAGTGTTCGAGCACCAGATCGAATTGCGCGGCGAGATCTGGCGCGGCGATCTCGGTGCCATGTTGCAGCCAATGCATCGCCTGGCCGAGCAGCCACGGCTTGCCATAGGCCCCGCGCCCGATCATTGCCCCGTCCGCTCCCGAAAGCTCCAGCGCCCTGACCATGTCGGCGAGCGTGCAGATGTCACCGTTGACGATCACCGGCAGCGACACCGCGTCCTTGACCTTGCGGACGAAGGCCCAGTCAGCCTCGCCCTTGTACATCTGGTTGCGGGTGCGGCCGTGCACTGTGATCATCTTTGCGCCAAGGTCTTCGGCGATCCGGGCCAGTTCGGGCGCGTTGAGGCTGTCGTGGCACCAGCCCATCCGCATCTTGACCGTCACCGGCACGTCGACGGCCCTGACCGTTGCCGCGATCAGCGCGGCGGCCAGTGGCAGGTCGCGCATCAGCGCCGATCCCGCCTCGCCGTTTACCACCTTCTTCACCGGGCAGCCCATGTTGATGTCGATGATCGCCGCGCCGCGATCGGCATTGAGCTTGGCCGCTTCCGCCATTTCGCGCGGGGAACAGCCGGCGAGTTGCAGCGAGACCGGTTCTTCCACGGCGTCCCACGCCGCCTTTTGCAGCGACTGGCGAGTCTCGCGGATCATCGCCGGGGAAGCGATCATTTCGGTGACATTGAGCCCCGAGCCGAACCGGCGCACCAGCTTGCGGAACGGCAAATCGGTGACGCCAGTCATCGGCGCAAGGATTACCGGGCAATCGATGTGCAGCGGACCGATCTGGATTGGCTGCAACCTGGGGTGTGAAGAAAGCGGGTTCATGCGTGTGCCTAAAATTTGGGCAGCGCATAGTGGATTGCCGGGACGACGGCAAGCCGTTACCCGCCCGGGGGATGGACTCGCCCGCCCCCCTGCCCCGCACTGCTGCCGTGATAGTTGCGGCCGGTCAGGGCATGCGCGCCGGACAGCCGCTGCCCAAGCAATTCGTGACATGGCGGGGGAAGCCGGTGCTGCGGCATTCGGTCGAGGCACTGGCGGCGGCGGGCATTGCGCCGATTGTCGTGGCCATTCCCGAGGGCGCGGATGACATCGCCGGGGCAGCACTTGCTGGCATTGCCGGGATTCGCCTGATCACCGGCGGGGCGAGCCGCCAGCAATCAGTTCGTTTGGGACTTGAAGCGCTGGAGGCGGATGAGCCCGATCTGGTCCTGATCCATGACGCGGCGCGGCCCGTTCTGCCTGCCAGCGTTATCGATCGCCTCATAGCAGCACTCAACGACCAAGCGGCAGCCATCCCGGTTCTGCCAGTGGTCGATAGCCTTGCGCAGGAACAAGGGGGCTTGATGGTCGCCGCTGCCGATCGCGAAGTCCTGCGCCGGGTCCAGACCCCTCAGGCCTTTGCCTTCCCCGCAATTCTCGCCGCGCACCGCTCGTGGCAGGGCGCGGCCACGGCGGGGGACGACGCGCAAGTGGCGCAGGCGGCCGGGATCGCGGTGGCCATGGTCGATGGAGATGAAGTGTTGCAGAAACTGACCTTTGCCAGCGACTTCGCGAGTGACAAGCCGGCATTCCGCGTCGGCACCGGCTACGATGTCCACCAGCTCGCCGAGGCCGAAGAGCTGTGGCTGTGCGGCATCAAGATCGAACATTCCCATGGGCTCTCAGGCCACAGCGATGCCGACGTTGCAATCCATGCGCTGGTCGATGCCCTGCTCGGCGCCATTGGCGCGGGCGATATCGGCCAGCATTTTCCGCCCAGCGACCCGCAGTGGCGCGGCGCGGCGTCGCACCAGTTCCTTGCCCATGCCGCCGCGCTGGTCGGCGAGGCGGGCTACGGCATCGCCAACATTGACCTGACGATCATTTGTGAGGCCCCCAAGATCGGCCCGCACCGCGAGGCGATGCGCACGCGGCTGGCAGAACTGCTGGGCATTGACAGCAGCCGGGTAAGCGTCAAGGCGACAACCACCGAACGGCTCGGCTTCACCGGCCGGGGCGAAGGCATTGCCGCCCAGGCAGTCGCGGCACTGGTGGCATTGTGATTGGAGCATTAACGATGCACGCAGAAAAGGAAGCGATGTGAAGGCATGCCCGCCGCAATGAACGATTCGCTTCTCCCCGACGACATAATCGCCCTCGCCGTCCGCGTTGTGGCCGAAAACATGGCTGCCGGGCGCACCATCGCATTGGCCGAAAGCTGCACCGGAGGGCTGGTCGCGGCAGCGCTGACCGAGGTGCCAGGCTCCTCGGCTGTGTTCGACCGCGGCTTCGTGACATACTCCAACGAGGCCAAGCGCGAGCTTCTGGGCGTTCCCGAAACCATCCTCGATGCCTTTGGAGCGGTTTCTGTCGCGACAGCCTGGGCCATGGCGCAAGGCGCGCTGAGGCACAGCCATGCCG
>JBDSSP010000174.1:0-10170 GCA_039928735.1 Novosphingobium sp.
CAGAGGCAAATGTCGGAAACATAAGAACCACTAGAGATATTATTGTTTCTAGTGGATTTTATAATTTTGACATTCGAACACGTCCTTGCCGCAAGCGGGACTCGAATGTCAAAATCAATCCACTAGCGCGGCATGTCGCGCTGCATGGCGCCGGAATAAACCGCGCGGTAGGCATCGATCATCGCATTGCCGTCATATTCACGGCCGGCCTTTTCGCGATTGGCCGCCCCGATCGTTCGGCGCAGCCTGGCGTCCATCGCGAGCTCCTGGATGGCTGCGCCCAGTGCCTTCTCATCTCCGGGCGGCGTGATGAACCGCCGGTTCGCTTCTGCCACCATTCCCGCGACATCGCCAACTGCCGGCGCCGCGATCGCCAGACCAGTCGCCATCGCCTCGACCACCGAAATTGGGAACTGCTCGCTGCGCGAGGACAAGGCGAACAGGTCAAATAATCCGCTGGCCTTGGCAGGATTGGCCACAAAGCCGGGCAAGTGGACCCGGTGGGCCAGATTCAGCCGCATGGCCTCAGCCGAAATCGCCTCGCGTTCGGGGCCATCGCCCAAAATCACCAGTTGCCATTCCTCTGGCAGGCCGGAGAAGGCGCGGACCATAGCTGGCAGGTCCTTGACTGCCCTGAGTCCGGCCAGAGTGCCCAGCCACAACTCGCCCGGGCGCTTTATCAGGCGCGGCAACGCATCCCGCAGGGGCTTAGTGCGATAAGCCGCCGTGTCGATTCCGTTCGCGATCCGCTGCACACGCCAGCGGGGCTGCTGCCAGACCTCAATGGCGATGGTCTCAAGACGCTCTGACGGTACAACCAGTGCAGAAGAGCGCCCTAATGCAATCCGGCGATACCAGTTTCGCGAGCCTTTAAGCCCATCCGCTTCGTCTTCATTGAAACCATCTTCATGGTGCACCAACGGCGGCAGGCCTAACTTCCTGCCGAACAGTGTATGCGCCATAACCCCGTCCATCGCCCCCCAATTGTAGGTGAGGACAAGATCGAAACCGGCCATGGCCCCAGCCAAACGTTGCAGGCGCCCTGGCAAGGGTGCGCCTGCAAGCGGGGGGAAGTCGGCGGGATAGTCGACGTCCAACTTGCTATCGATGGCCGAAGCGGCACCCAGCGCCCCACGCTGCGCTGAGACAATGGTATGCGATACGCGGCTGCCAAAGGCATTGATCAGTTTGGCTGCGCGCAGTTCCTTGCCGCCGGCGTGAAAGCCCGAATGGAGATGCAGAAAGCGCAAGTTGTCCGGCTCCGCAGTCAGCCGACCCGGGACAGCAGGTGCTCGATTGCCGCTATCGCCTCCGGCTCATCAAGGCTGGGCGCGTGGCCGACGTTGGCGATCGTCACAGCTTCCGAGCCGGGCAGGCGCTCCTGCATTTTCGCGAGTGTGTCTGCTGAAAGCAGATCGGACAACGCTCCCCGAATGATTAGCACCGGTTTTCCCGCAAGGCCATCGATTCCGGGCCAGAGTTCGGGCTGAGCAGTGAGGTCCATCTTTGCCAGCGGCTCAGCGATCTTCATGTCGTAATCGAAAACGATGCGGCCATTGCCGCCAAGCGTCATCGTGCGCTTTGCTGCAACCAGCCAGTCGGCAATTTCAAACGCAGGAAAAGCAGCACCCTGAATTTCCTGCACCGCCCGCGCCGCATGCATCCAAGTCGAAAAGCTGCGCCCCTGTCCCACGTAATCACGGATCCGTTCAAGCCCAGCCGGTTCGACCACAGGGCCGACATCGTTGAGCACCGCTGCGGCAATTCGTTGCGGCATGATCATCGCCATGGCCATGGTCATAAGTCCCCCCAGCGAGGTACCAATGATAACGACCTTGTCCAGACCTGCGGCTTCGAACAACAGCGAGACATCATCGACATATTGCATCGGATTGTAGGTCGCCGAATCCTTGGCATAGGCACTGTCGCCGCGCCCGCGCATGTCTGGGCAAATGACGCGCCACTCGCCGTACAGCCGCGCGGCGAGAGAATCAAAGTCGCGCGCATTACGCGTCAGACCCGGCAGGCACAGCACCGGAGGACGATCATCCCGACCTGAATAATCGCGGTAATGCAGCTTGAGCCCATCGCGGCTCTCCCAGTAACAATCCGTAAAATCTGCCATGTGCCCGACCCTGCCCCGCTGTCGCCCGCTTGCATGGCGAATGCTTAACCCCCACTATCGCCCGATGCGCGCAGAACCGCAAGCTTCACCCTCGGGGCCCGGCGAGGTGCTGGGCGAACCACCGGCGGTGCCTGGCCACTACGATCAAAATGACAGCAATTCAGTAATCTCCCCTATGTCATAGGGCTTTCATTAACCGACTTTTTCTCCTTTATGGTGCATGAAGAATGCTACCGTGGGAACCGAACAACGCGCGTGAGCGAATCCGAGATCATATCAATCGAACCGGCGACCGGTGTCGAATTCTGGCGCGGCCGGATCAGCGATGTGGGCGACGTGGTCGATCGCGCCCGCCGCGCGTGGCCCGCCTGGGCAGCGCAGCCAGTATCTACGCGCATGGAACTGGTGCGCCGCTTCGCTAATGAAGTGCGCAAGGAAAGCGATTCGCTGGCTGAAACTATCGCTCGCGAAACCGGCAAACCTCTGTGGGAAGCACGCGCTGAAGTCGAGGCGGTGATCTCCAGGGTCGAAGTATCGATCCGCGCTTTTGCCGAGCGCACTGCCCAGCGCAAGCTCGACAATGCCATCCAGGGAACTATGGCGCTGCGCCACAAGCCGCACGGCGTGATGGCAGTGATCACCCCGTTCAATTTCCCGGCGCAACTACCTGTTGCGCATATCATCCCGGCGCTGATCGCCGGCAATGTGATTGTCTTCAAGCCGAGCGAAAAGGCCCCTGCGACCGGCCTGCTGCTCGTTCAGTGCTTCCACAAGGCCGGGATTTCGGCCGCCGTGGTGCAGGTTCTGATAGGCGGACCAACCGAGGGCATGGCGCTGGTGTCGCACGATGGCATCGACGGGGTGTTGTTCACCGGATCGGCGCATGCCGGCATTGCCATTAACTGCAAATTGGCCGCGCGGCCGGACAAGATCGCGGCGCTGGAGATGGGTGGCAACAACCCGATCATCGTCTGGGACACGCCCAAAATTGCCGATGCTGCGGTGCTGATCATCCAGTCGGCTTTCAGCTCTTCGGGCCAGCGATGCACCGCGGCGCGGCGGGTGATCATCAAGGATTCGATGTACGATGCAATCATCGCCGAGGTCAAAAGCCTGGCCGACCGCATTCTCGTCGGCGCACCGCTCGATGTGCCCTCGCCCTTCATGGGACCAGTGATCGACAACGAATCCGCAGATGGACTGACCGAAAGCTTTCTCTATTTGCTCAGCAACGGCGGCCGGCCGATAAAGCATCTGGTGCGCACTCAAGGCGACCTGCCATTCCTCTCACCGGCGATCATCGACACAACGGCGATGGCGGACCGCCCCGATGTCGAACTGTTCGGCCCGATTCTCCAGGTCATGCGCGTGGATGATTTCGATCTGGCGATCGCTGAAGCAAACAACACCCGCTTCGGGCTTGCTGCCGCGCTGATCGGCGGAAACCCTCAGGAATATAATCGATTCTGGGCAAATATCCGGGCCGGTATCGTCAACTGGAACCGGCCGACCATTGGCGCAGCGCCAGGTGCCCCGTTCGGCGGAATCGGCCTGTCAGGCAACCACCGACCCAGCGGATTTTATGCCGCAGACTATAGCGCCTATGCGGTTGCTTCCGCTGAAATGGAACAGCCGCGCGCCACAATCGGCGCAGGATTCCGCGAGGCGAACTAAAGCATCGTGCTGAAAAGTGGGCACCGGTTTTCAGCTTCTAACGATGCGACAACAAAGAGTTAGAGCGGGCGGCCTGCGTCAGATTTAACACAGCCCGCTCTAGACGCCGTTCACGACAATGTCGGCTTCGGTCAGCCCGTCCTCGCGCACCCGTGCCTGCACTGCATAGGCTGCCCCGCCCCTGTTGCCTTCCAGCTGATCCCGCCCGTCGGCGGACTGGTGGCGCACATCGAAATGCGCTGTGCGGGCAAGGGTGTGGTAGAAATCGATAACCGCATTGGGTTCTACCGGCGTAACGAACCGCACGACCCGCAAGCGACAACCATTGCCATCGTTGCCAGCAGCCTCGATCAAATGACCGCGCGGATAGATCGGGAAGGCCTGGGGCAGACGCAAAGACCAGGCCATGTCATATGTCGCTCCAATTCCGCAGTTACTTCCTGGGCCGCTGACCGCAGCGGCGCGCTGCACTGCGGTCACTGCAATGCGCAGGGCGGGATTGCTGCCATCGCGTGGGCTTGGTGCCGGGCTGATCCTACCTCCTGCGAGCCGCTCAGCCTCGAGCTTAGCCGCTGCGATGACTTCGGCGCCGTTTTCGATCAGCGGCATTTCGACCACTTCGGGCCCGCCCCCGGCAATGGCAGCAAGCGCGTGATTGCGCGATGCAAGATCCGGATCAGCCATCAGTGGGCCCGCCAGCGCATGCGCCAGCAGCGGATCGGTGCCTTGGCCAGCGACCGATTCGACCTTTGCGTCACCGCAGGCCGCCAGCCCGAGCGACACCGCAGCTGTCAAAATTGTCAGCAATCGGGATTTGTTCAACATCGGCAGGTGCACCGCTCGCAGACGAAGGTATGGTTAAGCAAGACTTAGCTTTCGTCGGAAAAGCTTAATATGCGGTTGTCTGATTAAGGTTTATCGCGCGGTGAGGTTTCCGAAACTTGATTTGCTCGCAAAACAGGCCAAATGCCTACAATGCTCGCAACCCTCCTTTCAAATCGCTCCGTCATCCGCCTTTCGGCGCAGTCGGGGGAAGACGTCGCAGGGTTTCTGCAGGGCCTTGTCAGCCAGGATGTCACCGGGCCCCTTCCAGTTTGGTCTGGTCTGCTATCGCCACAGGGTAAGGTGCTCTTCGATTTCATCGTCTGGGCGGAAGGCGCCGATTTGCTGATCGATTGCGAGGCCGAGTCTGCCGAAGCACTGGTCAAGCGTCTGGGGATTTACCGTCTGCGGCGAGCGATAACTATCACGGCCGACCCTGACCTGGCGGTGCACTGGCGGCCCGAACCCGGCAATGATCCTCGCCTGCGTGTGCTGGGCACCCGCTGGCTCGCCCCCGCCGACCCTGCCGCCGCCAGCGCCGATGCGGCGTGGCTTGGCCACCGGCTGGCGCATGGTGTCACGGAAGGCCAAGCCGAATTAGGCCTTGGCGAGACGTTGTGGCTTGAATGCAATGCAGCGGAACTCAGCGGCGTGAGTTTCACCAAGGGTTGCTACATCGGGCAGGAAAACACCGCACGAATGAACTGGCGGCAGAAGGTCAATCGGAGGTTGTTGGTCGTGTCACTTGATCAATCAGATCCGGCGCGGCAGCGGGCGGCCTATCCGGAGCTGGGTCTGGCAGTGGATCACTTGCGGGTCGAGGATGTCGATCCAGCGTTGCTGCCTGCCTGGCTTCAACTGGCCTGAACCGCAGAGGTCAATCCGGCTTTTTCCGCCGCTTCCCGCAGCATCACTTCAGCCATATCACGCACTGTCGTGCGGGGCAGGTCGAGCGATAGGGCCAGCGGCCCGCCCATCAGTGAATCCCCCAAAGCCAGCAGGACCAGCTTCAAGGTCGATGCCCGCATCGCCCCCGAGCCATAGTCATGCAGCTCATCGACGAGGTCGTGGATGGCATCGACAATCGGATCGAGCGCGTCCTCGTTGCCAGAAAGCAACATCCACGAGGCAAGTGCCCCGCCCCCCTCGCGGTCGAATGCATCGAACGTCAGGTCGACCACTTCTCGCGCGGAGCCGATTCCCGTGCGACTGGCAACGACCGCCTGGGCAATCGTTGCGCAAATCGTGCCAGCGAGATGGCGGGCGAGCGCCTTTTGCAGACCTAGTGCAGTGCCGAAGTGATGCAGAAGATTGGCGTGAGTGCGTCCGATTCGCGCCGAAACAGCCTTCAGAGTCACCGATTGAGGACCCGATTCCAGAAGAATCGCACGCGCCGCCTCCAGCGCAACTGTGCGGCTTTCGTCTTGGGAAAGGCGTTTCCTTATTGACATCTATGTTAGTATAGCTCTAATAGAGATATGAATCAACAACTCGTTGCTCCGTCGCGATTAGACACAGATGTGCATGGCTGCAAGCTGTCGCCTCCCGACATCACCATTCGCGATCTGCGGTTCTTGCGCGGAGCTGAGTTGAAGCGCTGGTGGCTGGGCGGCGATCCAATTGCAACGGCCTGGTTCACCTCACTTTCAGCCACATTTCCCCGCGGTGAAGCCTTTTTCATCGAAGCGGTAAAAGCCCACCGCGAAGGTGTCACGCCGCAACTAGCGGAGCAGATCCGGGCGTTCATTGTCCAGGAAGCTAATCATAGCCGCGAACACCTGGCATTCAATCGCGTTGCCGAGGCCGCTGGCTACGACCTCACGGGAATCGATCGGCACGTTTCGGAACTGCTTGGCCAGCTAGAAGGCCGTCCGGCGATCCTCAACCTGGCATCGACCATGGCGCTCGAACATTTCACAGCGATGATGGCACACGAATTCCTTGCCCATCCCGAGCATCTCGCCGGGGGCGATCCGGAAGTTATGGCGCTGTGGCGCTGGCATTCCATCGAAGAGATCGAGCATAAAGCCGTGGCTTATGACACCTGGCTGCACGCCACGCGCAACTGGAGCCGCTGGAAGCGCTGGCGGGTCAAGTCCATGCTCATGGTGCTTGTGACGAAGAACTTCCTGAGCCACCGCATTCGCGATGCGCTCGGCCTGCTCGCGCAAGACGGGATTTCCAGCGCTGCGGCCAAATGTCGCCTCCTTGCGTTCCTGCTCTGGCAGCCCGGTGTGCTGCGACGCATATTTCCAAGCTGGGCGGCCTATTTCCTGCCCGGGTTCCATCCCTGGAACACCGACGACCGCAGACTGATTGCACAGGCCGAACGAGAGTTGGCGCGTGTTTCAGATGCGAACGGCCAGAAGGTCTGAGCACAGGCAGCTCAGGCCGCGCGCATGAGATTCTGGTCTTCACAATCACAGGCTGTAACCAAGACAGCTTCATATTCCACAGCCGGCGCATCGCCGCCTCTGCCGAGGCTATAGCGCGGCGCCACCGTTCCAGTGCGCCGAAAGCCGGCCTTTGTCAGCACCCGGCCAGACGCCGGATTGTCAACGAAATGGCCTGCGACGACCCGGCGGTGGCCGAGAGCCTTGGCCAACTGCAAAACTGCCTGCGCTGCTTCGGTGGCATAACCCTGCCCCCAATGGCTGCGGGCGATCCAGTATCCCAGTTCGACGTCATCGCCATATGGTGAAAGCCCGGCGCAGCCGATCAGCCGCGCACCCTTGTCAGACGGCAAGGTGACAAAGAAGTGTGGCAGCAGCCGCTGCTGTGGGAGGCGCGCAAAGCCTATCGCGTCTTTCATCGTGTAGGGCCAGGGCGCGCTCGCAAGATTGCGCACAACGCCCTCGTCGCCGATAGCCGTTAAAAGCTCGGTCCAGTCCTCTGGCCATGCTGGCCTCAAGAACAACCTCTTGCTGCGAATGAACATTTTTTCCGCTCCTCATCCGCCCCGCTCGCCGCGATAGTGGCTTTGCGTGACGTTGCCATGACGTTTGCGCCAGATTGCACGATGGTCGCGCCGTCCGGCAGGTTACGTGCTGAGGGAGAGACGAAAAAAGGGAGACGGGTTGGCCCCTCTCCCTCGTTTTGCCGGAATCAAGAGTCCGGCGGGAGCCATCCTGTCAGGATGACCCTTTATCGGTCATCCGGTTATTCGGCGGCTGCCATTACGTCTACGGAGACGTACTTGCGGGCCAGTTTGCCGTCATGAAAGCGCACACGGCCTTCGATGAGCGAATAGAGCGTGTGATCCTTGCCCATTCCGACGTTCGCGCCGGGATAGACGCGGGTGCCGCGTTGGCGAATGATGATATTGCCGCCAATCACTTCCTGACCGCCAAACTTCTTGACGCCGAGGCGGCGGCCTGCTGAGTCGCGACCATTGCGCGAAGAGCCGCCTGCTTTCTTATGTGCCATCTCAAATAACTCCGGATCTTATTCGGCTGCAGCCGCGGCCGGCGCTTCGGCCTTGGGCGCAGCTTCCTTCTTGGCAGCGGGCTTCTTTTCCGCGCCACCAACAGTGAGAATGCGCAGCAGAGTCATCTGCTGCCGATGGCCGTTCTTGCGGCGATAATTATGCCGACGACGCTTCTTGAACACGATGACTTTTTCGCTTTTTGCCTGAGCGATGATCTCGGCTGAAACCGTGACCTTCGAGGCATCCGCAACCGCGCCGTCCTCGCCTGCAAGCAGGACGTCGCCCAGGGTGATCTTGTCACCGGCTTCGCCAGCCAGCTTCTCAACTGCGATCTTGTCTCCGGCGGCAACCCGATATTGTTTGCCGCCCGTGCGCACAACTGCGAACATGATACCCTTACCTGTCATATTTCCAATGCGCGAGCAACGCGCGAATGGCCCCGCCAGTTGGCCCGGCCGGAAAGAGAGGTGCCCCTAATCGAAGGGCATTTCGCTGTCAACCGGGCTGCGTGCTCAATCCGGGCTCTGGCCATGCCCAACCCCCGTGCTATGGCGGCAAAATGCCTTCTGCCTATCCCGCCCTTCTCGCAAGCAGTCTTGCGCTGGCCCTGGCGGCCTGTTCCAGCGATACGGTCATGTATCCATCGCTCGCCCGGCGTCCGATAGAGTCGACAAGCACAGCGCCAGCACCGACTCCAGCGCCAACAGTTGCCCCTGCTCCTCCCGATCCAAATGAAATAGCTCACCTTGCCCAGCTGATCGAGCAGGCACGCATGGCGCATCAACGCTTTATCGCCAAACAAGGGCGAGCAGCACAGACTGTTGGAGCCGGCAGTGGCGCAGCGCAGGGCAGTGAGAGCTGGGCGGTCGCGAGCATCGCGCTGGCCGAACTGGAAACGGAACGCAGCGCAGCCATGGTCTCGCTAGCGGATCTCGATCAGCTGTATGCCGCTGCTGGCACCGAAGGCATGGACATCGCCGCTATATCCGCAGCTCGCGATAAGGTGACCGGCTGGATTGGCGACGAAGATGTTGTCCTCGCCGGCCTGCGCGGACGGCTCGGGGATTAGGGATTAGATGTTTGGTCCCGGAGTTTGATGGTGCATTCTCCATACGGGAATGGAAGGATGCATTCACACCGATGAATGCAACATAGAGGCCGACCGTGGCATAGTAGAGTCCCGAGGGCAGGCCGAAGCTGCGATCGACTCGAGTGCGGACGGGTGCCGCAGTCGCGGTTGCAATGCGCTGGAGTTCGGCAGTTGAATGATGCTTGGACATGGGAAGCCTCATTGAATGAGGAAGCTATGGCTGATTCGCAGTGCGTCTGACTTTGACTCAAATCAACTTGCGCCGTTCTGATCACGCCCAGCGGCGCAAATCGTCAAAATCCTCTGTCCGCGGCTCAATCCAGCGCCACTGCCCGCCAGCTCTCTCGCGCTTCCAGAACCATGAGTCGCTCTTGAGGTGATCCATGGCGAATTCAGCAGCCGCAAATGCATCGCGGCGGTGACGCGCGGCGGCCGCAACCAGCACGATCGGATCGCAAGGCATCATCAGCCCGGTACGGTGGATGATCAGCAGACCCTCAAGTGCCCAGCGCTGCCGCGTATCAGCCGCCAGCGCTTCCATGCCCGGCAGGGTCAACGGCGCATAATGCTGCAATTCGAGTGCTTCGACATCGTCTCCACCGCGCACCTGACCAATAAAGCTGGCAATCCCGCCTGCACCGAAATGCGCGGCGGAAAATGCCGCGATCTCAGCAGGCGGATCGAAGCCAGCCTCTATCAAGCGAACGTCGCTGGGCGACTCGGTTTCCGCTGGTGTCGTTGTCATATCAACCTCCGCTGACGGGTGGCAGGAATGCCAGCTCGTCGCCGTCTTTCAGCACCAGACCTGTCCGGTCGTTCACCATAGCGCCATTCAGGGCCAGCTTGATGCGTTCGGCAGATAATGTTTCCGCCAGTTCAGGATCCAGCGCCGCCATGATCGCTGACAGCGAACCGGTCACAGTTACCAGGCGCTCTGCCGCGCCCGCCGCATCTTCCAGCCGCCCCAGAAACACCAACCTGACCGTCATGGCTCAGCCGCCGGTCATCGACATATGGCGCGCGAGGGCGGGC
>JBDSSP010000175.1:0-22211 GCA_039928735.1 Novosphingobium sp.
CGACACCGGGATCGACGTTTATCGCGAAGTCGTTCTGGCCAATTCCGCGAATCGATGCGCCGAGCGCTGCGCCCGAACCGGCGAAAGGCGTGCCGGCGTCGAGCACGACACTCGGGGTGATGTTGCCGAGCGCTGAAATATCCGAAATGCCGCGCTCCTTGATTGCCTCGCCGCCAAAGGCTGCAATCGCAATGGGCACGTTCTGCACATTTTCTGAGCGCTTCTGTGCAGTCACGATAATTTCGCCTAGACCTTCGGGCTCGGCTGGCGGCTGGGCTTCTTGCGCGAAGGCGTTGCTCGCCAAGGCAAGTGCCATGGCGGCAACGCTTCCCGATATGAGTTGGCGGTGCTTGAACATTGGAATCCTCCCCTTCAGCAGTTTATGAATTTCGAAAATGCTTTATGCCGTCAACTTTATTACCGCGCAAGAGATTTTCGTAATTTTTTTGCCCGACTGTCCAGTCAGCCTCTGTATGCCGACTCGTCCGCCGCTCCAAAATGTCTAACTGCTCATACGATTAGCCTATTTCCCCGTTGGTGCAACGACTCGGCGCTCGCGGGGTGGTCACCCGCCGCCCCTTCCATCTTGCCGCCGTCCGAGCCACCCGCCACAGGTGGAACCGCCACCAAGGCACTTCTTTCGAAAAATTTGATTGCGGCCATTGCTATGTGACTCTAATATTATTTCGAAATTAAGTTCGGGCGGGTTTCCAAGGAGTTTGTGATGAAGACACGTGCAGCTGTCGCTTTCGAGGCCAATAAGCCGCTCGAAATCGTCGAACTCGACCTTGAAGGCCCAAAAGTGGGCGAAGTGCTGGTAGAGATCATGGCGACCGGCATCTGCCATACCGATGCCTATACGCTCGACGGGCTGGATTCGGAAGGAATCTTCCCCTCGGTCTTGGGCCATGAAGGTGCCGGGATCGTGCGCGAAGTCGGCGCAGGCGTGACCTCGGTGAAGCCCGGCGATCATGTTATCCCGCTGTACACCCCCGAATGCCGCCAGTGTAAATCGTGCCTATCGGGCAAGACCAACCTGTGCACTGCGATCCGCGCAACGCAGGGCCAGGGGCTGATGCCCGACGGGACTTCACGCTTCAGCTACAAGGGCCAAACGATCTTCCACTACATGGGCTGTTCGACCTTCTCGAACTTCACCGTGCTGCCCGAGATTGCCGTGGCGAAAATCCGCGAGGACGCGCCATTTAACACGAGCTGCTATATCGGCTGCGGCGTGACCACCGGCGTGGGCGCGGTGGTCAATACGGCCAAGGTGCGCCCCGGCGAAAACGTCATCGTCTTTGGCCTCGGCGGCATCGGCCTTAACGTGCTGCAAGGCGCAAAACTGGCGGGTGCGGGTATGATCGTCGGCGTCGATATCAACCCTGACCGTGAGGAATGGGGCCGCAAGTTCGGGATGACCCATTTCGTCAATCCCAAGGACGTGGACGGCGATATCGTCGCCCATCTGGTCGCGCTGACCGATGGCGGAGCGGACTACACCTTCGATTGCACCGGCAACACCACCGTGATGCGCCAGGCGCTCGAGGCGTGCCACCGCGGCTGGGGAACTTCGATCATCATCGGGGTTGCCGAAGCGGGCAAGGAAATCTCCACCCGCCCGTTCCAGCTGGTCACCGGGCGCAACTGGCGCGGCACGGCCTTTGGCGGGGCCAAGGGGCGAACAGACGTGCCCAAGATCGTCGATTGGTACATGGCCGGCAAAATCCGGATCGATCCGATGATCACCCATGTCCTCACCCTCGAAGAGATCAACAAGGGCTTCGAGCTGATGCACGCCGGCGAGAGCATCCGCAGCGTCGTGGTGTTCTGACAACCAATCTATAACAAGGAGCAGATGAGGGAACCGGCAAACGGAGCCCTTTGGGTCGCGAGCGCTGCCTAGTCGAGGGCTTTCCCATTTGCTCTGAGTTCTGATTCAACACTGGCTTTTGGAGGCTGGTGTGGAAGGCGAGGTTCTCAGGGACGATCAGTGGGAGCGGCTGCGGGAGTTTGTTCCGGGCGGGCGCAAGGGTACCCTGCCATTTTTGTTCGGCCTGACACCGCTGACGAGCCTGATTTTCGAAGCAAGCGGCAATTACCATCTCCCGATGGCCATGTTGGTCGGAGGATTCATTGTCGCGGCCCTGCTTCTTGCGCTCCTTGTACATAAGGAGCGCGGCGGCTGATCGACAGTTCAAGGAGGTATCGCGTGATGCGTGCAGCAGACTTTCTCAATCCGGGTGAGATCACCTTTCGCGCTGACGCCACACCTCCAATCGCGCAACCCGGTGAAGTTATCGTCCAGGTGAAGGCGTGCGGTATCCCGGTGGTCGCGCCGACTATCTCTCCCAATTCACCGTCGCGTTGGATCGCGCAATCGCCTCCGGTTTTATTCTCCCTGAGAACCGCGCGGAAATACTTTCGCTTGCCGAAGCCAGCTGGGAATGGGCTATCAATCCAACGACGGGGACCAACACGCCATGACCACGAGACATCTCGTTGATCCTGAGCTTCAAGGGGGAATCGATCTGTTTCCGGTCCTTGACCTGGCTGCCTCCGACATCGCCGAGCTCCGCACGGGGACTACGGCTGTGCTGCCGCCTACTGAAACCTACGCGCGCGCCGATGTGTCGATAGAACGCGTCATGGTGCCTGGCCCGGCCGGCGCCCCTGACGTTCCGGTTAACCGCCGGTTGCGAACCAGTTAAGCGAACGGTGGCTTTCAGGATCACCTGCCGACCCGCTGAACGGCTGAGTTGTCGGCGTCTATCGTCGAAAGTATGACAAAAGCTCGCAGCGCAGCTCGCGACCACTTCGAGACCTTCAATCGCTAGCGCGCGAGCGTCTGCTCTCGCCAAAAGCCGTCACCTGCCCCCTCCGTTAGAGCGTTTCAACGCGGCGCGCACCTGGGGCGTGAGTTCGATCACCCAGAACCCGCTCGCCGTGCAGGCAAACCAGATGTGCCCGGTTCGCGGCACGTAGCGGACGTGGGACATGCACGGATCTCCGGGCTTGAAATAGGCGATCTCGGACGGATTCGCCGGGTTTCGCAGATCAGCGATCCGAAGCCCGGCATACATG
This sequence comes from Novosphingobium sp., assembly GCA_039928735.1. Taxonomy (GTDB): domain Bacteria; phylum Pseudomonadota; class Alphaproteobacteria; order Sphingomonadales; family Sphingomonadaceae; genus Novosphingobium. The sequence goes on from JBDSSP010000175.1 coordinate 3,085, forward strand.
AAAGGAAACAGGCCCAGCCGGGAGTCGGTGGCGCTGTCCACGTCGTTGAAATGGCTCGTGGCGGTCCCTTTTCTGCCCAGGATACCCGCGCTACCGGCTTCCTGCGCGTCCGGCGACGGGCAGTTCTCCTTGAGGTTCATCTGTAGACGGAACTGCCCAACGACCCGGGGATGCGCTTCATCGGCGATGTTGCTGATCCGCGGCCAGGAGCCCGGACAGGCCAGCAGTTCGCCCGCCCCGACCAGGTGTGGAACGCCGCCGATCCGCGCCTGGACGGCAGAATGCCAGCCCCCGTGCTCGGCCGTGCCGACCAATCGCAGCTTGGGATCGGGTTTGCCCGCGGCGATGTCGCTGTTGTCGAGGATGTAGATGCCGCCCGCCTCGGGTCCGAGGCGCTCGGCGCTGATCGAGCCGGACTTGAAGTCGCGGTTGAGATCGCCCCCCTTGGAGGCGATGACTCCGGCATAGATGCGCCGCTCGTCCGGGCTGATCGATATCTCGTGCGTCGCAAATTCGTAAGTCGTGCCGTCCGGTCGCGTGACCGCGAGCCGGCCGAGAAAGCGGGGCTCGGCCAGGTCGGAGATATCCATCACCTGGATGCCGCCGTTGCCGGTGAATGGATTGATGATGGTGCCGTAGACGCGCCGTCCGTTCGGCGAGACCGTCAAGGTGTGCACCGGCTCCGGCCACTTGACCTCGGCCATCAGCCGCGGATGCGCGCAGTCCGAGACGTCGTAGACGTCCAGCCAGCCCTCCTTGACCGCTTTCACCCCCGGCGCACCGCCCGGAACGAACCCGTAAGTGCTGGCCGCCAGCACGGCCCGGCCAGGAACCGTGGCGGCATGCATTGTCTCGGCGGCTTCGAGCGCCCCCTTGTCCTGAAGGTAGCCTACCGTCTTCGGCGCTGCGGGATTGCGGACGTCGATGACGGCGACGCCTGAAGTGGGCGATACCCCTGCAGCCTCCCTGGTGCCCGCGATCGGATTGCCCACATCGTTCGCGACATAGGCGCAGTGGCCGGACCACGCCATGATCAGGTTGTTCCGGTGCTCTCCGAGCCCCGCATGGCCTACCACACGCACACCCTTTGAGTAGGGCTCGGGCAGGACAGGCACCTTCAGGTCGCCGGGCATCGTTTCACCCTGGCGACCGGGTTCCGGATTATCGGTCGTGGCGGGCGCCGCGCCGATGAGCGCAGATGCCAGTGCAGTCAGGATCAGGTGCTTGCCGTTCATCCAACTTTCCTTTGTGCTATTTTGCTTGCGCGACCTTGCTGTCCGGCTCGGGCAGAACCTTGGCAATGGCCTGATCCCACTGCGCGAGAAGGTCCCACTCGCCGTCCGCGCCCAGCCATTGCTGCTGAAGTCCCAACATCAGGGCGGATATTTGCCGGGCCGTAGAGCGCGGATCGACCACATGCGCACCGACTATGCGCGCGAGCATTTCGATCACTCTTTCCTCACGGCGACGGAAATATGCATAGCCGGGATGCGACTTGTGCAGCGACTCGGCTCCCAGGACCACGAACAGGCGGGAAAGTTCTGGCTGGGCGACGGTTATCTCCAAAACCGCTCTGAGCAGCGTGACTACCTCACCCAGCGGAAGTGCCAGTTTGGCGAAATTCTCGACCGGGAAGCTCGCCAACAGGCGCATCAGCGCCTCCTCGGCACGCCGGTCGCGCTCGCTCAGGACGGCCATGAACAGCTGTTCCTTCGTTTTGAAATGATAGAGCAGGCCCGCGGTCGTTAGGCCGCACCGCCCGGCAAGGTCTTGCACAGCGAACCCGTAGTAACCGCGTTCGCCGATGATCCGGATGGCTTCATCGAGAATCTGCTCACGCCTCGCCAGAGGATCGTCGCGGGTATGGGATTTCGGCTGTGACGACACCTTAACTCCTCCTACTTACTAAGTACTTAGTAATTTGAAGAGTGTCAACGCTTGCCGCGCATCGAGGCGTCCGGGTCTGGCCAACGCTGGGACAACCGGACTAACGCTCTACGTCGGCTTCTGACAGCAGCGGTCGTTCGCCGCCCCCGCCGCTATCCTGCAGTAATTCCCTTATCTACCGAGATGCATGCGCCGTGGAATGCCTGCGCAGCGGGTGAGGCAAGAAAAGCTATCACATTGGCGACATCCTCCACCTCGATAAGGCCCCGGATGCCGGAGTAGCGCTGCATCAGCGACAGGTCGATCGTCTCGGGGATCTTCATGTCAGCGACGAGGCCTGTGTCCATCCCGCCCGGCGCCACCGCATTGAAGCGGATTGGCTTGTGCATGTATTCCATCGCCAGAGACTTGGTCATGTGGGTAAGCCCGGCTTTGCTGGCGCAGTAGACCGCCGAGTAGGCTTGGCCGACGAAGCCCGCGGTGGAACTCACGTTCACGACCGCGCCGTTCGCCTCGAGCAGATGCGGGATGGCCGCCTGGGTCAGGAAGAAAGGCGCCTTAAGATTAACGGCGAGAACCTTCTCGACCCGGTCGGCAGGCATGTCGGTCGACTCGCCAAGGAAAAGCACGCCGGCGACGTTGCACAGTGCGTCCAGGCGCCCGAATGCGGCGAGCGCGGCGGGGACTACCTTCAGGCATTCGTCACGGCTGCTCAGATCCGCTGGAATCGCCTCTGCGCGGACACCGCGCTCGCGCAGTTGGTCGACAGTCTGCTGCAGCCCCGTCGCGTTCACGTCGACGAGCCACAGATCCGCACCCGCGGCGCCGAGCGCGAGCGCCGTCGCGCGTCCAAGGCCGGATGCGGCTCCCGTCACGATGGCCGTCCTGTTCGTCATGTCAGCGGGTTGCATTGACTATCCTTCTCAGCTCTTAGTTGGTTCAGGCGCTGCGCTCAGGCAGCGGGTGAGTCCCACCATCATTTTTCCGGGACGGCCGCTTAGCGGTTCGCCAGCCCTCGACGTTGGCCGTGATCGCCTGGACCGCCTTGTCGAAATACGCTGGGTTCTTGGCGAGCAGCTTCAGGTCCCAGTTGCCGGCCTGACGGATTTCCAGCACCTCGGCGCCTTCCGGTCCCACCTTGTAGGTGTAAGGCATTTCGGCCGGAATGAAGAAGCTGTCGCCGGGCAGCAGGTCCTCGGTTCCGACGCGCACGGAGCCTCCAACGAGGAAGTAGAGGCAATCGGCATCATGGCTGTGCAGCGGCGTCGGATAACCGGGCTTGTTCCAGATGTGCAGAATGCTGAGTGTAGGAGTGCGTAGGACAACACGTGCCTCCTGACCCAGCGAATAGCCGGCTTCCATCTTGCGGCCCCAGCGTTCCACTTCTTCTGGCGTGAATTCGGTGCTCACCGGCTGCACGTCGGTGTCCTGAAGCAAGGGTGCATCCGCGAGGCGGAATATCTGGAATCCTGGTTTGTCTGACATGTTTGCCTCTCACGCGATTTGGCGAATGCTGCACTGGACTGAAGATTCTAGGCTGCGATTGGGCCTTCAGCGTCGAAGCCCGGCATGCCTTTCGCATAGTAGGTGCCGGAAATCCGCATCGCAATCTCGGCGGCCTTTGGCCTTGGGTTGTAGAACTGGCTGTACCATGTGCGCGATTGGCGGAACGGACCGTCCTCAGGTAGTTGCATGATCGCGGTTGCAGGTCGTTTCGTCGCCCAGATCTCGGCGTCGTCGAGCAAGCCCTTGCCGAACTGCGCGCTCACCGTGTCCCTATATTCCTGCGCTACAGCTTCATCCATACCGTCGAGCCGCTTCACCATGGCGGTCTGCCACATGCGGCAGGTGCCATCGTCGATTGGGGTGACGCAGATGATCTCGCACGTTTGAAGCTCAACATAGTGAACGGCGAGTGTGCCAGGCCCCACGTAGCGCGAATAGGTGGTCAGCGTACTGCCAAAGAGACTGTTGTCGTCGCTGCCGGTGCCAGCGCGTTGGCGCTGGTAGAGAACATGTCCTTCGTACTGGTTCTCGTAGCTGACCACGTCCGTGCCATGCAGCAGGCTGAGGTGGCGCACGTCGGACAGGTTGTCCAGAATCTCTATGGGATGCTTCAGGTCGGTGAGGTATTCCAGGCCGCACCAGCGGACGAACTCAGGATCATGCCACTCGGGAAATTCGACCAGCTCGAAGTCCGGCTCGAGCCCCTCGGGGTCGTGCCAGGCAAAGACGATGTCGTAGCGCTCCTCGACAGCCCAGCTCTTGACGCGGGCCGCTCGCGGGATCGGTCCTTCGCGATAAGGGATGTTGTTGCACAGGCCGTCCGGACCGAATCGCCAACCGTGGAATGGGCAACGGATGTTGTCGCCTTCCATGTGGGTCGGCGCGTTCACGGTCGCCGAACTCGCGCCGCTGGCGAGATGGGTGCCCATGTGCGGGCAATAGGCATCGAGCATGACGACCCGTCCCGTCTCGCCGCGATAGAGCACCATGTCTTGACCGAAGTAGTGGATCGGCATCGGCTTTCGGCCGACGTCGTTGGAATTGGCGACCGCAAACCAGCCGCGCGCGAACCCGAATTCACCCAGATGATAGTCTTCGGTCCTGGCCATTCTTCATCTCCCAACGATGCAGCGGGTCAATTTCGCGACACGTTCGCGACGCCAGCCGTCGGCGTACGCCGATCGATCTGGACGCAGTTGCCTTCGGGATCGCGCATGATCACATAATTGATCGACGCCGCGCCAGCCGCCTCTCCGTACCATTCGCTGTCAACGCCCGGCTCATCCTCGTTGCTCGTCTGGACCTCGACGCCGGCAGCGCGTGCTCGGTCCATGATCGGCTTCAGATCGGCCACCCAGAAGCCGAAATGATGGAACCCTGCGGTGTAGAGTTCATGCGCAGAACCTTCGGTCTCCTTAGTGAGCTGCTGGTCCAGGAGGATGTAGGTGGAGAGCGGATCGTCGTTCCACCGCAGAAAGACACCGCGGCGGCGGGCCGGCGGTTCGCCGGGCCCTTGCGGAAATTCCTCGAGCCGATCCGCCGAGACCTTGAGCCCCAGCACGTCGCGATAGAACTCGAGGCACTTGTCCATGTCGCGCACGCCGATCGCGATGTGTGAAATCGCTATTATGTTCATGGCACCCTCGCCTCTTAGATTGCAGCCTCGGCTCAGCCCCTTTGGACCAGCGCCAGCTCGTTGAGCAGTGCTTGATGCTCGGCCGTCGGGTCGTGAGCCTTGTCACGCAGAAGCGTTGCCTGAACGAGTATTCCGAATTCCATTGGCAGGCTTCACCTCCTCATGCTGCGCGGAGATTGGCCGAAGCCTCGCCGCGCTCTCCCCACGCGTGCTATTGCGGTTCGGCGTTCCTGTGAAGACAACTGCGCAGCTTTACCCCTCAATAGAGCCGCATCGAAAGCTATTGCGGCCGAAAATCGATACTCAGCCTGGATCCGGCGAGGACACAGCGAGCCGGGCGCAGGAGCCCACCTCTGCGCACGTCCCCCGGTCGCAGGCCCGTCGCCTTGCGGAAGGCGTAGGAGAAGCTTGCGGGAGTAGCGAAGCCGAGATGGTCGGCGATTTCACGAATGGGGTGACCGCTATCCGCCAGCAGCAGATGCGCCTGATCCATCGTGACCTCACCCATATAGTCGCGGATCCCTTGCCCAGTTTCCTGCTTGAAGGCCCTGCGAAGCTGGCGGACACTCAGGTTGCAGCCCGCGGCCAGTTCTCCGAGCGAGGGCTTTGGCCCCTCCCGGTAAATCAGATCCCGGAGCAGCCGTAAACGCCACTGGGGCAGCCCACCGCAGGTCTGTGGCTCGTCGTTTGCGAGGCCGAGCCGGGAGATGATTTCAGCAACGAGAGCATGGGTGATGGATCGAACTCGCGGCTCCGCTACCGGGCCACCGTTTCGCACCTCATCGTAAAGAATTCGCAGAAGCCATTCGATGCCCGCGCTGCTGAACGAGAGCGCGTGATCCAGTGAGGCGCTCTTCCACCGGGGCCGGCCAACCAGCATGGACTGAAAGAACGACCTGTCGAGAAAGCAGTTGAGCGAACGCTGTGTCCCGACCGTGAAGGCCGTGTTCAAGCGACTGGAAGGCGGGACCACCATGATCCGCCCAACGGTCCGGCGATCCCTGCGGCCCCTGACGCCAACATGCCAGCTAGTGGCAACCCGGGGACCGCCAGAGAGAGCGAGCTCGACAAGATAGCGATCGGATCCTGACGTCCAACTCGCTTCGCACGGCTGGGCCCACCGGTAATGGACCACCTCTATCCGGCCCCCAACGAATTCGATCGCGCTTTCCACTGATTGCACGATCTGCAGTGCGGCTCCGTCGGCATTCTGCAGCGAGCCGCTCCAGGGTTCGCTGCGGTTCAGTTCCATTTCTGAAGGCTCGGACCCGTTCATGGCATCTCAGGATCGCTGCTTTTCCCGACAACGTACGCTACTCGCACGGCGAAGAGTATCTTCGCGGCCAAGTTTGTCAAATCCCGTGTGAATGGGCGGGGGCGCCACGGCCTCACATCGGATCCCTGTACGGCCCCGCCAAATGCCCGCTATCGACCAGCAGCTGCGATCCGGTGCCATAACTGCTCTCGTCCGAAGCGAAGAACAGGACGGCATTGGCGATCTCCTCCACCCCAATAGGCGCCCTTGAGGTTGACTGCGAGCGGGCGGTCGATGTCGTCCTCTACAAGCTCGATGATCGGGCGGCTGACGAGGACGCCAGCGACGTTGACCCAAACATCCATACCTCCCGTTTCCTGAACGGCTTTGTCGGCCAATGCTTCGACCTGCGAACGGCGCGCTACGTTGGCTACAAAAATTTTGGGGGGCAATTCCGGGGGCTGCTACAAGTTCAGCCGTTTCCGCCAGCCCCGGCTCGTTCACGTCGCTGATCACGGTCCTAGCGGCCGCCTCTGCGAGCACGCGCGCTGTCTCGCGACCGATCCCGGAGGCAGCGCCAGTTATTAGCGCGGTTCGGCCGTCAAGACTAAATGAATCAAAGAGGTCGTCAGCCATCGTCATGTACCCTGCAGGAATAACGCAGATTTAAGTCTACCTGGCCAGTTGCTGTCTGAATGTAGCTGCTTTACGGCTGGCGTATTTGTTCTGGCTGGTCAATGAGCGAATGCGGCGCGAGGCGTTAGAACTACGAAATGCGTATATACGCAACTCTAATTGCGTAATTACGAATTTGCGCTGACACGGATTCTTCTTGTTGCCGTACCGACATTTTGTCGACTACTAGCTATCGTATTCAGTATCGCCTGGACGGGGAGATCACTATGGAACTTGGTTTGCTTTATGAATTCGACGCACCTCAGCCTTGGGCTGGCGAGCACCCTTGGGGCCAGCGCATGGTAGAGCGGCGCGTATATCGCGAGAACATCGAGCAGATTGTTCTGGCGGACAAGATGGGCTTCGAAGCGGTCTGGCTGGTCGAGCATCACTTCCGGGAAAACCGCTCTCACATGCCCTGTAACGATGTCGTGCTGGGGTCGCTGGCGAATATCACCAAGAACATCAAGCTGGGCTTCGGCGTGGCGCTGATGCCGCACGAATTTATCCACCCAGCGCGCATTGCCGAGAAAGTGGCAACTGTCGATCTCCTGTCGGGCGGACGCGCGATCTGGGGCATGGGCCGCTCGACACCGATGGAGCAGATTGCCTTCGGCGTCGACATTCCGAACAGCAAAGAGAAGATGAAGGCTGCCGCGCGCACCGTCGTCGGGATGTGGAAAGAGCAATACTACGAGGAGCACTCGGAATATCTCGACTTTCCCTCGCGCATGGTGACCCCGAAGCCTTACCAGTTTCCGCATCCGCCGGCTTGGATGGCCGCTGCGACCGAGTCGAGCGCCCGCATGGCCGGCGAGAACGGCTGCGGGCTGCTCTGCTTCAGCATTATGCAGCCGCTCGATAAGCTGAAGTTGGTCATCGACGCCTATCGCGAAGCTCAGCAGACCGCTGTGCCGCTGACCGACGTTCATACCAATAAGGTGGGCGTCTACACGCTGGTCCATTGCACGGACACGCGCGACAACTTCGATACCGACCGGGTCTGGGAGTCGATGTGGTGGTGGTATAAGGGGCTCGCGGAATTCCACCTCAAGTGGGAGATGGCGCACCTCACCGACGAGCAGAAGGCGGCCGCCTTCCCGCTATTGGAATCGCGCGCCCGCGGCGAGTTCGACATCACCGAGTTCGATCGGGAAGACATGGTCATTGTCGGCACGCCTGACGAAATCATCACGAAGCTGATGCGTTATGAGGAAGCCGGTGTCGATCAACTACTTTGCTACCTCAACTTCGGCTATCTGCCGCACGAGGCGATCATGCGCTCGATCGAGCTTCTCGGTACCCAGGTCATCCCCGAACTTAAGCGGCGCGGGGCGATGCGTCTGGCCAACGGGTTAGAGGATCAGATTCGCAAGGCGGCGTTTGAAACAGACCCGGGCACCCTTTGGGCCGAGGATGTAAAGGTCGGGCATGTCCCGGATTAAGGGAGAAAAAATGGGAGATGCCATGTTCGGGATGAAGGGGCGCCGCGTCCTTATCATTGGCGGCGGTCAGGGAATGGGTGAGGCCACGGCCTTGCTGCTGGCGAGCCTTGGCGCAAATATCGCCCTGCTCGACATCGAGATCGAGCGGGCCGACCGCGTCAGGGATGAGGTCGAGAAAGCCGGTGTCTCTGCCTATGCCGTGCAGGGCGATGTCATGAATGAGGCTTCGCTGGTGGATGCCATCGCCCGGGTCGAGCATGAGTTCGGCCCAGTGGATGGGCTGGTGACAATTATCGGCATGGCGGCATGGAGCTCGCTTGCCGACATGACCACGGAGATCTGGGATAAGGATCACAACCGCAATCTTCGCTACGTCTTCATCGCCGCGCGGGAGTTCGCGCGCAGCCTGATTGCACGGCAGCAGGCAGGATCACTTGTGACAATCGCATCCGTGGACGGGCTCCGGTCTGCGCAGAACCATGGATCGTACGGAGCCGCCAAGGCCGGGCTCGTGAACCTGGTGCGTACTATGGCCCAGGAGTGGGCGCCGCATGGCATCCGCGCCAACTGCGTTGCACCGGGCGGCGTAGTTACGCCGCGAATACCCTTAGGCTCTCCCGAGCAGGAGGCCGAGGGCATGGCCCTCGTGCCGATGAAGCGGCGCGGCACCACCGACGAGATCGCAAAGGCCGTGACCTTCTTCCTTTCAGACATGGCGACGTACGTGACTGGCCAGACGCTGGCAGTCGATGGCGGCTACCTGGCAGCGGGTGGGTTCAGCACGAAAGCGCCCGCGGTTGCGGGACAAACACTTGGGATGAAGAGCTGATCACGGCGAATCGACTAACCAACGTTTGATCGCCTCGCCCATGATCTGACGATAGACGGCAAGGTTGCTGCGCATCTGCTCGGGCGGACCGGCGAGCCCCAGGACCGTCGGTACACGCGATCCCTGCAGTGGAAGCGGCAGGCCGATCGACCATATTGCCTCGTCGCCGCTGGGGCCATCGGCAAATCCGTCCTGCCGAATGCGGGCAACCTCTTCGAGGATGCAGGCGATCTGATCGGCGGTGAATCGGGCGCGGTCGGCAAGACGCAGGACCTCCCCATCGTCAAGCATCGCCAGGTACGCGCTGCCGATGGCCGAACCGAATACAGACACCTTGAGTCCCCGCTCCGCCGTCATGCCCTGCGGAATGGCAGAATCGATGATCTGCATGAAGAGATCGTTTGGCGTCGTAATCGTCACAACCATCCCGGTGCGCGATTTGATGTCGCCAATCAGTTGGTTAAGGCGGCCGCCCGCACCATAGGTGTCGACCACCCAGCTGCCAAATTCCGCAAGCCTAGGGGACGGAACATAGGTCTTGGCGCGCGCATCGAAGAGTAGATGGCCAGAATCGACCATCGTCTTGAGCAGCTGATTTGCGGTCGATGGGTTCATCGTAAGCGCCTTGCAAATCTCTACCGCCCGGAGCGGCCGTTTGCCTGTGCCGAACAATTCCATGACATCGAGCGCGCGTGTTGCCGAACGCGAGGCGCTTCGCCGTTCACTCGGACGCTGGACCCTTACTGCCGAGTTGGCGCCGCGAAGAGATCCTAGTGCAATCAAACTCACAGACATCACCGCTGTTGAAGTGCCGACCTAGATCTGATTGATCAGGTGCGCCGATGCGCAGAATACCGAAATGGGCCCACGGATCAACGAAGCTTCGAGTCCGTCGGCGGAAGGGAAGCTTTCTCCACTCTGCCGCCTGGTAGCTGCCGGTCCGGACACGGCCAACTCTGCTTCCTCCAAGGGTGGATGCCGAGAGTTCCTTGAACGACTGCTCTCACCGATGAAACCGGCGGATTGCCGAAAGCCAAAGTTCAACGCACCTAACCATAGAAGGCTACACACACCTGCCACGGCCTATTGGATCCCGCGTTTCGTCATTTCAGATTTGAGCGGCTGGCTGGCAGCACGTTGCGCTCGCTGATCGGCAGATTCGGGAACAATTGTTGCTGTTGCGGGTTCAAGTCAAACTCGACGTGTTTCGCACTTTGGGCCTCGCCGCATTGTTAGGATTTCCATGGGCACGCAAGAGTGGAGCGAGCGGCTGATCACACGGTCTGGCTGCCTGTTTGATGTCCGCCCCTTCAATCCTGGTGACGAAGCGAAACTTCCAGGACTGTTCGAGCACGTCTCCGCCGAAGACAAGGCTTTTCGAAAGCTGACCGGACACGGTGGCGGGTTCATGCTCGTCGATGCCGATCACCATCGCGAGATGACGTTTGTAGCACTCGTTGGCCAGGAAGCGGAGTTGATCGCGGCAGCAACGCTCGACTGCAACATTGAACGCAGCGACGGCACCGTGGCCATGGTTATTCGGTCCGATTTCAAACATGACGGCATCAGTTGGGAGCTTCTAGCTCATGTTGAACGCTATGCCGAGGCAATCGGCGTCATATCGCTGGAGTCCGTTGAAGCTTCTGAAAATCATGCTGCGATTGCCCTTGAGCGCGAAATGGGATTTACGCAGTTAATCCACCCCTACAATCCATCGCTCGTCATGATGCGGAAACCGCTTGGCCAGTCATGATGTCCGTCACAGGTGGCGGCATAGCTATCGCTGTATTTGACGCCAAATCCTATGACAAGCGCTTCCTTGACCTAGCCAACGGGTCTTGTCACCACGATCTTACTTACTTCGAAGCCAGACTGGACCCATCGACCACAGTTCTGGCGATGGGATTTCACGCGGTCTGCGTCTTCGTGAACGATCAACTCAATGAAACGGTGTTGATGCAACTCGCTGCGCAAGGAACCAGAATCGTTGCGTTGCGCTGTGCAGGTTACAACAATGTCGACCTCGCGGCAGCAGGCAGACTTGGCATCACAGTCGTCCGCGTTCCCGCCTATTCGCCGCACGCTGTCGCAGAATTCACCGTCGGGCTGATGTTGGCGCTTGATCGCCATATTCACCGCGCCTGGGCGCGAGTGCGCGAGGATAATTTCGCGCTTGACGGACTGATCGGCCGAAACCTGTTTGGCCGCACTGTTGGCGTAGTTGGCACGGGCCGCATCGGACTGCTCGTGGCGCGTACGTTCTTGTTGGGGTTTGGCTGCGAGGTGATCGCTTGTGACCTTGCTCCGAATGTTGATCTGGCGGCTGCTGGGGTTCGCTATGTCGAGCGCCAAGACCTTATTTCACAAGCCGACATCATCACGCTCCATTGTCCGCTCACGCCTGACACCCGGCACATCATCGATGCTGCGGCGATTGACTCTGCAAAACCCGGAGTAATGATCATCAACACCAGCCGCGGTGCCCTGATTGATACGAAGGCGCTGATCTGCGGATTAAAAAGCCACAAGATCGGCAGCGTCGCGCTCGATGTCTATGAGCAGGAGGCTGATCTTTTCTTCATGGACCTTTCGAGCGAAATCATCGACGACGATGTGTTTCAGCGGCTGCTGACCTTCCCGAATGTGCTAGTCACCGGGCATCAGGCATTTCTTACCGAGGAGGCACTCACCGCGATTGCCGAGACCACATTGCAAAATGTCACTGACGCGATTGCGGGCAAGCCGTTGGGCAATCGCATCGGGGCCGAATTTGCTCCATTTGCAGCGCACGCGTAACTATGGAAAAACCTGACCTCGTCACCCATTTGTCGATCCTGCTGCGGCCAGATCCGGCCCGGGTTGTAATCAGGCCCTTTGTCCCCGCTGAGGCGCCACCAGGCTATGTCACAACGGACAGCCCTCGCGCGCAACGCGTTGCTGACCGGGTCCTTGCCTTGGATGAGGTGGGCCTAGACCACGAGCTTAAACGCGTGTTTGAAAATCTTGATCGCCGGCACTGTGATGCCGAACATATCTTGTTTCGCCGCTACCATGAAGTGAATGGCCTTGTGATCGACCACCGTAAGGTTTCACACAAGCGAGCCTTGTTGATCGGCGCCTATTTTAGCGAGGAATACGCCTTTGAAGCGGCGGCTCTGTTCAATCCCAGCATCGTCGTGCATCCTGATCAAACCGGCATGGCAGTGGGTGCAGTTCGTTTCATTCTGTCGTTGCGCGGGGTTGGCGAAGGACATGTTTCTTCGGTGACCTTCCGCACGGGTGTCTGCAGTGCCGACGGAGCAATCACGATTGATCCGCCCAGCCACCGTACCGTTTCCCCCCGCATCGAATATATGCCCGGCGGCAATCCCGATGATCCGGGTGTTCGCCTGATCTGCGAAGACAGCAGCGAACTTTCGGGAATTGTCCTGTTTCCGGTAACCCCGAGCCAGCGCCACGGCATCGAAGATGTCCGGCTCGTTCGCTTCACCGACGACAATGGAATTGTAACCTATTATGGCACCTACACTGCCTTTAGCGGGCAGAATATCCGGCAGGAGCTTCTCCGCACGGCCGATTTTAAGACATTCGAGCTTACCGCACTCAGTGGTTCGGCGACCGCAAACAAAGGCATGGCGTTGTTCCCGCGTCGCATTGCTGGACGCTACAATATGCTGGGTCGTCAGGATCACGAGAACATCTGGCTACTGTCGTCGGATAGTCTGTATGACTGGCAAGGCGGCACCAAGATCATTTCGCCGCGCTGGCCTTGGGAATTCGTGCAGATCGGCAATGGCGGCTCTCCTATCGAAATCGATGAAGGCTGGCTAGTTCTGACCCACGGCGTGGGAGCGGTGCGCAACTATTGCCTCGGAGCCTGCCTGCTCGACCGCGAGGACCCATCCAGACTGCTGGCCCGGACGCGACACCCACTGATCCGTCCGACGCCAGAGGAGCGCTACGGTTATGTCCCCAACATAGCTTATACCTGCGGCGCGATGGTCCATGATCGCACGCTCCTCCTGCCCTTTGCGGTTGCTGACAGCGTCACGTCCTTCGCGACGGTGCCGCTTGATCGCCTGTTAGCGGGGATGGAGTGAGGTGACAATCAAGCCGATCATCACGCTGACGCTCAATCCCACAATTGACGGATATGCATCAGCTGAGTTGATCCAGCCACTGCGAAAGGTTCGAACGCGCGATGAGAACTATCACCCCGGCGGCGGCGGCATCAACGTCGCGCGTGTCATCGAAGAACTCGGCGGCACTGCGCACGCACTCTATTTGGCGGGCGGCGCGACTGGTACAATTCTCGATGAATTATTGCGCGCAACCGGGATTGCAGCCCAGCGCATCGCCATCAGCGGCTATACCCGCATAGCGCATACGGTGTTCGAGCGATCGAGCGGGCAGGAGTTTCGGTTTGTCCCCGAAGGTCCGGATATCAGCGCAAATGAGTGGGACGCTTGTTTGTCCGCGCTCGAGTCTCTTGATTTTGACTATGTCGTCGCCAGCGGCAGCCTGCCGCGCGGTATGCCTGCCAGTGCCTACACGCGCGTCATTGAGATCGCGGACCAGAAAAGGGCGCGTGTAATCCTGGACACGTCCGGTCCTGCGCTCCGCCGAACACTTGAAAGAGGCGTTTTCCTTGTTAAACCGAACCTTCGCGAGCTTGAGGAACTAACGGGCCATGCATTGCCCGACACTGCAGCGCAGGTATCGGCGGCGCGCGATCTGATTGCGGCTGACGCGGCCCAAATCGTTGCCTTGACGCTCGGCAGTGAAGGCGCGTTGCTTGTCAGCAAAGGTGAGGCCTGGTCCGCAGCAGTGCCGCCTGTTGTCGCCCGCAGCGCAGTCGGCGCGGGTGACGGTTTTGTCGGCGGGGTGACCCTTGCGCTGACTGGAGGAGAGCCCTTGCGCGCGGCGCTCGCATCCGGGGTGGCGGCAGGTACGGCGGCTGTACTTTCTCCCGGGGCGGGGCTTAGCCGAAGGGAAGACGTCGACCGACTTTATGCCGAACTGTTGCCCACCATTTCACGGCTTTGATTAGGAATACTCATTAGCTCATGAAACGACTTGTCGCTTTCGATCTCGACGGTACTCTGGCCGAAAGCAAGCAGTCGATTGACGCGGAGATGGCGGGCCTGTTGGCGCGGTTGTCACAATTCGCGATTGTGGCTGTGATTTCCGGCGGTGACTGGCCGCAGTTCTCCCGGCAACTGGTCGGGAATCTGCCGGACGATCTCGACCCGGCACGCTGGTTCCTGCTCCCGTCAATCAGATGCCGAGACTCTAATCGCAACCGGATGAAGGTTGGGGGTCACGTCACCTACCACCCAATAACTGCTCAGGTAACAGGTGGATTTTGTCAGGTTAACTTTTTCACTGGTCGGCAAGCCTTGCAACTTGGAGTTCATGCTGGTGCGAATGGAGCCGCTGGGACCTGTGGCTGGGTTTGTCAGAGATTTGGGGCCTAACAGAACTATTGCTTGTAATAACCTGCATGAGCGCGCCTGTTCAAACTTGGCTTCCCTCTGGAAAGTTCATCCGCTTCATGTCGGCCAAGGAAAACAACACCCCCGGTCCATCGAATGGGGCGCTGCAGGAGGGGCGGGGACGCACCGCTGCCGCGTCTTCACCGCGCGCTGAGCCCGCAACCGACCAAGGACTCATTGTTGGCATCGGCGCCTCGGCAGGCGGTCTTGAAGCCTATCGCTCGTTTTTGTCCTGCATGCCCGCCGACAGCGGCATGGCGTTTGTTCTTGTCCAGCACCTTGCCCCCGATCACAAAAGCATGTTGGCCGAATTGCTCGGCAAGGTGACGACAATGAAGGTTGTTGAGGCCACCAACGGCATGGCCGTAACCGCCAACCATGTCTTCGTCATCCCGCCCGATGCGACGATGACCATTCAGAACCGCAACCTCAAGGTTGATCGGCCAGCCCCGCCGCGTGAGCACCGCCGCCCGATCGACAGCTTCATGGAATCGCTGGCCCGGGATCAAGGCGAAAACGCGATCAGCATCATCCTGTCAGGCACCGGCAGCGACGGCACACTGGGCTTGACCGCGATTAAGGAACATGGCGGATTCACGCTCGCGCAGGCTGAGTTTGACAGCCACGCGATGGCGGGAATGCCGCAAAGTGCAGCCTCTACCGGACAGGTTGATGATGTGCTCGCGGTGGAGGACATGCCCGCCCGTCTGATCGGATACAGCAATCATCTGAACGGCGTTGCCGGCAGCAAGGATGGCGAGGGAGTGCGGCACGATGCCGTGTCGCATCTGACAACGATCATGGGCGCATTGCGGGCGCGCAGCGGCCACGATTTCAGCCAGTATAAGGAAAAGACGCTGGTGCGCCGCCTGCAACGGCGGATGCAGGTTCTCGAGATTGAGACGCCTGCGGCCTATATTGAGCGGTTTCGCGCGCAACCCGAAGAGCTGGATTTGCTGTTCCGCGAGCTTTTGATCGGCGTTACCCATTTTTTCCGCGACCCCGCCTCGTTCGAGGCGCTCGACGAGCTGGTTCTGAAAGGGCTCGTGGCCGACAAGGGTGCAGACGACGAAATCCGCATCTGGGTGCCGGGGTGCGCCACGGGACAGGAAGCCTTCACCATCGCCATCCTGCTGCGCGAGGCGATGGACCGTCGCCGCCCCCAACCAAAGGTGCAGATCTTTGCGACCGACATTGATGAGCGGGCGATTGAGATTGCGCGCAAGGGTCGTTTCCGCGGCCCGATCGCGGGACTTTCATCCGATCGTGCCGAGCGCTGGTTTACAAAAGACGGTGGCGGTTTCTGTGTCATTCCTGAAATCCGCGAAATGTGCATTTTTTCGACGCACAGCGTCATTAAACACCCGCCATTTTCGCGGCTTGATCTGGTATCGTGTCGCAACTTGCTGATATACCTCGATGCCCCGATGCAAGACCGAGTGATGAAGACATTCCATTACGCGCTCAAACCGGGTGGAAGCTTGTTCCTGGGCTCTTCGGAAAGCGTCACACGCTCGACGCGGCTGTTCAGCGTGGTCGACAAGAAGCATCGCATCTTCGTTCGCCGCGCAACTGAAGGAGCGGCGTTGCCGGATTTTTCTGCGGCGGGTGGCGAAGTCGGATCATCGAACCGCGACACGACGGCGTTGTCGATCAACAACCAGATCGACAAGAGCGCTCGGCGGCTGATGGAGCAGCATTACCCCCCACACGTGGTGGTTGATGCACGGCACCAGATCGTGCGCTTTTCGGGCGGCGCGATCGGGCCGTATCTCGAACCGGCTGCCGGTGCGCCAAGCTTTGCACTATTCGACATTTTGCGCCGCCCACTGCGTTCGCCAGTGCGCGCCGCGCTTCAGGAGGCGCAATCGACTGGCGCACCTGTCAGGCATGAAGCTGTGCTAGTCCGTCTCGACAAGCAGCTGCGGCGGGTTACGCTGATTGTCGAGCCGATGGTCGAGAATGGCCAGGCGGACTATTTCGTCCTCGCATTTCAGGATGCTGGCCTTGGGGCCGCACCGGCCAGCGACGTGGTTGGCTCTCACTCAACGGCTAAGGTGCAGGCGCTCGAACAGGAACTGCTCTCCACGCGGACGCAGCTCCAATCGACGATCGACGAGCTTGAAGTAACCAACGAAGAAATGAAATCCTCGAACGAGGAATATCAGTCGGTCAATGAGGAATTCCAGTCGTCAAACGAGGAACTGGAGACTGCCAAGGAGGAAATGCAGTCAATCAACGAGGAAATCCAGACCGTCAATGCCGAGATGACGAGCAAGAACGAGCAACTGTCGCTCGTCAACAGCGACCTCAAGAATCTCCTCGAAAGCACCGAGGTCGCAACCCTGTTCCTCGACGAGCACTTGCGCGTGCGCAACTTCACACGCGGACTAACCGATATATTTCACTTGCGCGATACCGATGTCGGTCGTCCGATCACCGAGATCGTCAGCCTGCTCGAATATTCCGAACTGAAGCGAGACGTGGCCAAGGTCCTTCGCGACCTTGGCGTGATCGAACGACAGGTGACGCTAAAGGATGCGGGGATGACGTTCATCCTGCGACTGCGACCTTATCGCACGATCGACAATGTGATAGCCGGCGTCGTGCTGACGTTCCTCGATATCACAATGCGCGAGGCGGGGGTTGCTGCACTGCGCGAGACGCAGAATTACCTTCGCCTCCTGATAGATTCGGTCGCGGATGCGATTTATTGCATCGATACCGAAGGCAAGACAACACTGTGTAACGCCGCCTTCCTGAAAATGATCGGCTTTGCCGATCACGCGAACGTGGTCGGCCTCAATCTCCATGACACCATCAACCACTCGCGGCCCGATGGATCGCCATATCTGGAAGACGATTGTCCAATCTGTCGAACTGCCAAAACCGGAGAATTTTCGCACCGCGATGACGAAACTTTCTTCCGGGTCGATGGCAGCAGCATCCCCGTGGAATACTGGACGCGGCCAATCATTCACGGAGGCGAACTCAAAGGTGCTGTGTGCACTTTCGTTGATGTCACCGAACGCCGCAGGGCCGACGATCAGCAGTCCCTGTTGCTCAAGGAGATGGGCCACCGGGTCAATAACCTGTTCTCGGTTGTGAATGGCGTCGTTACGCTAAGTGCGGCATCGGCCCCGACCGTAAAAGACCTGGCGAAGACAATCCTGGGCCGTCTCGGTGCACTCTCGCGGGCACACCAGCTTGTCCGATCGAACGATTCTGGCGCTACCATCGCCAAACAAAGAACTTCGCTTGGCGAATTGATCCGCACGATCCTCGTTTCACATGTCGATCTGACCAAGACCGGAGCCGACGCCCGTGCGACCATCGAGGGACCAGAAGTTGAAATCTCCGGTCCTTCAATTATCAGCATCGCCCTTGTCATCCACGAACTCGCAACCAACGCCGCAAAATATGGCGCATTCAGCAACGCCGATGGATGTGTCGATGTTGTATGGTTAGTCGAGAACGGTTGTCTGGAACTGACGTGGGGTGAACGCGGAGGTCCGGCTATTGGTGGGCCGCCCAAGTCCGAAGGGTTTGGCAGTCAGTTGGCCCGCACCAGCGTGAGCGGCCAGCTGAACGGCAAGTTGACTTTCGATTGGAACCCTGACGGTTTAATCGTTCACATGTCAGCGGCAATGGAGCAATTGACGCCGTGATGCGTTGACAGTCCAGACCACCATTATTCTCGTGTCTGGAGCACAGTTCATGCTTGACCATGCAACCATCCTCATCGCTGAGGATGAACCCTATATCGCACTGGCGCTGCAATGGGCGGTCGAGGACGCAGGTGGAACCGTGCTTGGTCCGGCCGCAACTGTCAGCGGCGCACTTGCCTCTCTCAATGAAAACCCTGCAGCCGCCGCCATCCTCGACGTCAATTTGGCCGATGGTGACATTACGCCGGTTGTCGAGAGGCTTTTCGCGCTTGGCGCGCCGATCGTTTTACAGACCGCCACCCAGCTTCCCCCCGATATCGCCGCGCGTTTCCCTGGTCTGACCGTTCACATCAAGCCTTGCGTTCCCGAGCGACTGGTCGAACAGATCGACGAGATGTTAAGGGCGAAGCAGATCATCTCGGCATCCTAGCCAGCAAATCTGAACCGTGGTCAGCTTGACACAATTGTTCCCCCGAAGCAGTCCTGTCAGGACTCCACCCCTGTCTAGACTTTGGCACTGCCCAGCCAGGTCCACGAAAGCAGTCGTAGGCGCAAAAAGGTGAGCTGAACGAAAAGGCAGGTTTCATGCCGCCCGATTGGCTACCTAGAGCATCGTGCGGTTAATCTGCAACATAGCCTGCTGCCTTGAGGTAGTTGCAGCATTCATCTGGCGAGTAGAGTTCGCAGATTGATCCGACGGCCTGCCACAGCGCCTCGATAGTCCGTGCTTT
>JBDSSP010000176.1:0-8673 GCA_039928735.1 Novosphingobium sp.
TCCCGGTACCAGGCGACAGTCATTGCGATGCCTGTCGCGAAAGGCACCAGCGGGTTCCAGCCAGTGGCCGCTTTCAGCCGCTCCGCATTGGCCTGCATGTGCATCACCTGATCGGGGCGGAAGGGAATTTCGCCGTACACCAGTTCCATGCCCGGCGCGGCGAGATCGCGGATGGCCTCGATGGCGCGGCGCACCTGAATTGCCTCGCCCGACCCCAGGTTGAAAACCCCTTGTGCGGAGTGGCTGGTTGCCGCCGCGAGCACGCCGCGCGCGACATCATCGATATAAAGCCAGTCCCAGAACTGCGTCCCCAGCGTAGTCTGTGGCCGCTCTCCGCGCAGCATTTTCGAGATCAGTGTCGGGATCAGCCAGGCTTCGTTATCATCCGGTCCAAAGGTGGAAAACAGCCGCAGCCAGGCATGGCGCATGCTGTTCTGCGCCGCCAATTGGCGGGTCAGATAAAGCGTGGAAACCTTGGCGGCGCCGTAGAGCGTGCTGGGTGAGGGCAGCGCATCCTCCAGCATTGTGGAGCCAGCGCCGTATTCGCCTTGGCTGCCGGTGCCGATGAAGGCCTTGCAACCAGCCGCAGCTCCGGCCTCGACCAGCGCGCAAGCGGCATCGATGTTTTCGCTGATCTGGGTGAGATCAAAGCGCGCGGCGTTGGCGACACCGGCCCAGGCCAGGTGGATGATGGCGTCGGGGCGGAATGCGGAAAGGGCCTGGGTGAGGGCGAGGCGGTCGTTCAATTCAAGCGTCAGCTGTTCGAAACGTCCGGCAAAGGGGGCCAGTCGCCGCGCTGGGCTTTGCGGCCTGACAGTGGCGGCAACCTCATGTCCATCCGCCAGTGCCAGTTCCAGACACTTCGCGCCGACAAAACCGGTCGCGCCGGTAATCATCAGCCTCATAGCAAGGCCGCGGCGCGGTCGGCGATGGCGGGGAGCAGGTCGAGCAGATAGCTCTGGCTGCCGACCTTGCCGCGCAGGGCATCGGTGGTGCCGTATTTGCCGAAGCGCATCGGGGTTCCTGACGCCATCAGCAGATCGGCGACACGGCTGCCGAAGCCGCCGTGGTCGCTGTGCTCCTCGATGGTGAGCAAGGCGCGGTGGCTGGCGGCGAGCTGGGCGATGCATTCTTCGTCGAGCGGTGTGATCGAGGGAAAGCTGACGACCGAGGCGGAAATACCGCGCTCGCCAAGCAAATCCGCAGCGGCATTGGCGCGGGCCAGGATCGGCCCGGTGGCCAGCAGCGCGACGTCGGTGCCCCTGCGCATGGTCACGGCTTTGCCCAGCGTAATGGTTGTCGCGGCGTCATGTAGAACCGGTTCGCCAGCACGGCCAAGCCGCAGGTATCCGGGTCCGCGCCGCTCGAGCAGCTGGGGCAGCAGCGTCTCCGCTTCGTGCGGATCGGCGGGGCAAGTGACCGCCATGTTGGGCAGCATCGCCATGATCCCGAGGTCTTCGAGCCCGTGGTGGGTATAGCCCTGCGGTCCATAGGCCAGCCCGCCGCCGACCGAAATCACCGTGACCGGCAGGTCGTGATAGCAGACATCGTTGCGCAACTGTTCGAGGCACCGCAGCGTCGGGAAATTGGCGATGGAATAGAGCGCGACGCGCTTGCCGGAGAGCGCGAGGCCCGCAGCAATACCGACCATCGCCTGCTCGCAGACGCCGACATTGCAATACTGGTCCGGAAGCAGATCGGCGAACTGTTCGAGCACCGAATAGCCGAGATCGGCGGTAAGTAACATGACGTCCGGATTTGCTGCCGCATAGGAGGTCAGCGCGGCAATGGTTTCATTCCTCATGCCTTGGCCTCCAGTTCGGGCCCAAGTTCCTGGAGCGCGGCGAGGACCTGATCATCGTCCGGGTTCTTGTAATGCCAGGCAAGCAGGTTCTCCATGAACGAGATGCCCTTGCCTTTGACAGTGTGGCAGATGACGACCGTTGGACGGGTGGAGAGCACCGGCGGCGCGGTCAGCGCGGTCAGGAGTGCTCCGTGATCGTGTCCGTCGATTTCGTGAACGCCCCAATTGAAGGCGCGGAACTTGTCGGCCAGCGGATGCAGGTCGCTCACTTCGGCGACAGTGCCGAAGCTCTGAATCTTGTTGTAGTCGACGATGGCGACCAATTGATCGAGCCGCGCATGCTGGGCAAACTGGATCGCTTCCCAGTTCGAGCCCTCGTCAAGCTCGCCGTCGCTGACGATGCAGAAGGCGCGCCAGTCGGCACCTGCGCGTTTGGCGGCAAGCGCCATACCGGCGGCGACCGGCAGGCCGTGGCCTAATGATCCGGTGGAAAGCTCGACCCCGGGCACAGTCTTGGTGACGTGGCCCGCGAGGCGGCTGCCATTGGCGGCGTAGGTTTCAAGCTCTGCGAGCGGGATGAAACCCTGTTCGGCGAGGACGGCATAGACGATTGCCGCGGCGTGGCCCTTCGAGACCACCAGCCGGTCGCGTTCGGCCCAGTCCGGCCGCGCCGGGTCGGTCCGCATTGCTGCGCCATAGAGCACGGCAAGGATATCGGCCATCGACAGGCACGAGCCGACATGGCTGGCCTTGGCCCTGTTGGTCATGCGCACCGCATGCGCGCGCAATCGGGCGGCGAGGGCAATGGTAACGGGATGATTGGTGAGCTGGTTCATGGCCCCCTCTACCGCCGATCCTGCCATGTCTTCCATGGCGCCTGACCATCAGCCCACAGTTCTTCGAGGTATGCCTTGTCGCGCAGGGTATCCATTGGCTGGAAAAATCCGTCATGCTGCCAGGCGTGGAGCTGCTGGTCATTGGCGAGGCCCTGCAGCGGTTCCTGCTCCCAGACAGTGGCGTCGTCGCCGAGGTAGTCCGCCACTTTGGGCGAGAGCACGAAGAAGCCGCCGTTGATGTGGCTGCCATCTGCCTTGGGCTTTTCGGTGAAACGCAGCACCTTGTCGCCTTCCAGCTCAAGAATGCCGAAGCGGCGCGGCGGCAGCATGGCTGAGACCGTCGCGAGCTTGCCGTGGTCTTTATGGAATTTGATGGTCGCGCCGATATCGATGTCGGAAACCCCGTCGCCATAGGTCAGGCAGAAAGCTTCTTGATCCGCGACCCGGTCAATCACGCGCTTGAGGCGGCCGCCGGTCATCGTCGCCTCGCCGGTATCAATCAGGGTGACGCGCCAGTTTTCGGAACCGTTGCGGTGGGTGATCATTTTGGAATTGGCCACATCGAACGTGATGTCGGACATGTGCAGGGTGTAGTTCGCGAAGAACTCCTTGATCATGTGGCCCTTGTAGCCAAGGCAGACGATGAAATCGTCGATGCCGTGGGCGCTGTACATCTTCATGATATGCCACAGGATCGGCCGCCCGCCGATTTCGACCAGCGGCTTGGGGCGACTGACGGTCTCTTCGCTCAGGCGCGTGCCGAGGCCGCCGGCGAGGATGATGGCTTTCATAAGTGCAATGCCCCCTTGGTTGGGGAAGGCCTAGGTAGCTATGGTTAACAAATCACTAAATTAACGCACCGAAACCGATTTGACGATGGTTTTGGCGAAATGCGCGAACATGGCTTCGATGCCGGAGACGAGGGTGTCGATACCAGCGATCTGGCAACACAGGACTGGATCCGATACATGGCTTGGCGTCCTGCCCCGATGTTGTTTTGTCCGATGTCGTATTGGCCGGATATTGTTTTGGATTGCGCAGGAATTCAGCCCGGTTAAACGTCCGAGGTAAACATGATGAGAGAGGTATGACCGAGGAAGCGCCGCTCGATAAGGGCCGCAGGATTATTGATCCGCATCTGCACTTCTGGGAACCGCAAGGCGGCGCGCGCTTCCTGGTGCAGGAGGCGGCAGCGATGATTGCGGCGAGCGGGCACAATGTCACGCACTCGGTCTTCGTCGAATGCCATGCGATGCACCGCGCTGACGGGCCGCAGGACATGCGGCCGGTCGGCGAGACGGAATTCGTGGTCGGGCAGGCGGCGATGAGCGCGAGTGGCAATTATGGCCCCGCGCGGCTGGGGCACCGCATTGTCGGCACTGCCAACCTGCTGCTGGGCGAGCGGGTCGCTCCGGTGCTGGAGGCCCATGTCAGCGCCGGGGGAGGGCGGTTTTGCGGCGTTCGGATGGGCACCGCGTGGCGATCGGCGGGCCAGTTCGGCATACCGGTCGATCCAGCTGGTGCAGGTCTGATGGCGCGGCCAGAGTTTGGGGAGGGCGCAAAAGTGCTGGCGAGGATGGGGCTGAGCCTCGATGTCTGGTGCTTCCACAGCCAGCTCGGCGAGCTGATTACTCTGGCCGATCGGGTGCCAGAACTTTCGATTGTGCTCAATCACCTGGGCACGCCGGAGGATCGCAGCGAAACGGTTCGGGCAACATGGGCGACGCAGATTGTCGCGCTGGCGCGGCGGTCCAACGTCACGATCAAGCTTGGCGGGCTGGGCATGGATTTCATTCATGGCATCGGCCATGCCAGCTGTGCTGCTACATCGGGTGAGCTTGCCAGCGAATGGCGGCCTTACATTGAAAGCTGCATCGCCGCCTTTGGACCTCAGCGCGCCATGTTCGAAAGCAACTTTCCGCCGGACAATTCAGCGGGCAGCTATGGCGCGACGTGGAATGCGTTCAAGATCATAGCGGCGGACTATTCGGAAGCCGATAAGGACGCGCTGTTCAGCGGCACTGCGGCGCGGGTCTATGGCATCAAGCTATCAGGGTGAGGGGGCAGGCATGAAGATCACGGTCAACCGCGCGCTGTGCGATGGCGATTGCGCCGCTGCGGCTCCGGAACTGTTCATGCTCGACGATAACGATCAGCTGGTGATCCTCATCGAAAATCCGGGCGAAGAGCTGCGCGCGAAGGCCGAAGCGGCGGTGCGCGCCTGCCGGAAAGATGCACTGAGGCTGGGGGAATGAACGACGATCTGCTTAGGCGGCTCGATGCCGAAAGTGCGATCCGGCGGCTGGTCGGACTCTATTGCGATGCGGTCAACCGCCGCGATGCCGATGCGGCCGGAGCCCTGTTCGCACCCGATTGCAGCATCCGGATCGCCGACGGGCCGGAGCGCATCGGGCGCGATGTGCAGACCCAGGGCATGCGCCAGACTTTCGCTGCTTTTGCCTTCCTGCGCCAGCAATGCGATGTCGGCCTGATCGATGTCGACGGCGACACGGCACGGGCCAGGCTGTCGGTATTCGAGGCATCGCACCGGGCGGGCGAGGACGGAATGTCGCTGATTTTCGGCTTCTACGAGGATGAATACGCACGCCTCGCCGAAGGCTGGCGATTTGCCCGGCGGCGCTACGTCCTGCAGTTTCGCAGTCAGGTACCGGTGAACAGGTTGCAACTGGTCGAGGGACTGAACCTGGGGTTCGATTTTGCGCCTTGAGCAGATGCGCGGCAGCGCCTGCGGGCGAGTGCGAGCTACCCTTTGACAGGCTCAGGGCGTGCGGGCCAGTAAATCAGCGGAGGGGGTGACCGGCGCCTGTGGTTGCATGACGCGACAGGCTTGGTTTGCGTGCAATCGTTGTGAACGGCTGGCGGGCTGGCGAATTCGCACAGCTTTCATCCGGGCTCTCCTCTGGACTAGTTATGGCAACCGCGCCAAACCGCACGGGCAATTCAGCGCCCTCCCGTCCGGGCGCACCATAGAGAGGAAGCCATAATGGACACCGACAGCCATCTGGCCGAGATGCTTGCCCGCGACGCGATCCGTAATTGCGTCGTACGCCTCGCCCGCGGCGAGGACCGGCGCAACGCTGAACTGATCAGTTCGGCCTACTGGAGCGAGGCGAAGATTGATTTCGGCACTTTCGCCGGGGATTTCGCGACCTACCTCGGCTTCGTCGTGCCGGGCGATCCGTCGCTGCCCTGCACGGTGCATTTCCTGGGGCAGACCCATGTGGAGCTCGATGGGGACACGGCACGCGCCGAGACTCTCGTGGCGTCGTACCACCGCATCGATACTGGCTCGGGCCACACCGATTCGACCATCGGCGGCCGCTATCTCGATACCCTGCAGTGCAGAGGCGGCGAGTGGCGCATCATTTCGCGCGTGATGCTGACGGATTACATCACCAACACCGGCACTTCGGCCGACTGGGCCGAAGGGGTGATGGGCATGCCGTTCACTGCCGAGCACTATTCGGGCCGCGCGCTTGGCGATTATAGCGAGGTGTTTTTCGGCAAGCGGTGAGGACAAACGCCACCTCCTCTCCCCGGCGAGGACAGGAAAGTTTAGCCCTTCGCCGCCATCTCGAAGCTCTTGCCGAGGTGCTGGTTGAAGCCGTCCGGCACGGGGTGGAAGGTCCACTGGCGGCTGGGATCGCGGATTGAGTCGATGCGTTCGGCCATCTTCTCGATCGTCCAGTCGGCCTCGTAGACGCCTTCGCTTTCGGTGATGAAGGCGCGGGCCACCCGGCCAGCCGCAGAAATGATCATTTCGCCCGAGATCGAGCATGCCTCATGCGCCAGCCAGCCGACCACGGGTGCAACCAATTCGGGGCCCATGGGCGGGAAGCCGCTGGTGTCGATGCCTTCGACCATCCGGGTCGAGGCACCGGGCAGGATGATGTTCGACTTGATGCCCCGGTCCGCGCCTTCGATGGCGATCGCCTGGTTGAGCCCGATCATCCCCGATTTCGAAACGGCATAGGGCGCGACGGTCGGCATGGTGTAGATCCCGCCGATCGAGCCGGTCAGCACGACGCGGCCATAGCCAGCCTTGCGCATCAGCGGGAACGCTGGCTGGACGACATTGAAGGCGCCCAGCAAGTGGATATCGACCACCGAGCGGAATTCTTCATGGCTCAGCGATTCGAGCGGGCAGAAGCGTGAATTGCCTGCGCTGTGGATCAGCACGTCGATCCGCCCGAAGCTGTCGAGCGCGGCCTCGATGATCGCCTTGCCACCTTCGGGCGTAGCGACGGAATCGGTGGAGGCCACTGCCTCGCCGCCAGCCGCCTTGATCTCGTCGACCAGCGCCTGGGCCGGTCCGGCATCGCCGCCGCTGCCGTCGAGCGCACTGCCGTTGTCGTTGATGACAACTTTCGCACCGCGCGCGGCCAGAAGTAGCGCGTATTCCCGGCCAAGCCCGCGCCCGCCGCCGGTGATGACAGCAACGCGGCCGTCGAATCTGAGTTCTGTCATTGGGTAAGTCCTCTGCAATTCAAACTGGTTGCCAGATCGGCGAGCCGCGCTCGGCGCGGTTGGAAGGGATCATTCGCCCGTCGATATCCGCCACCCCATAGGCCTCGCCGAGTTCTGCATTGATCCAGGTGCCGCCGCTCCGCTTCATCACATCGGGATCCTTGGCCAAAGCCGCGATGATTCGCCCGGGGTATTCCGGCGAGCTGCCCGCCGCGCTGTTGAGCTGCGCTGCCATGCCGGGGACGGACTTGAGGTTTTCGATCGCGCGTTCGGTGTAAGTGAAGCCCTGCCACACCGACACGGCCGCGACATTATGCTCCTTCAGCTCGATGGCCATGTCGCGCATCATCCGGTCCATGCCCGCCTTGGTCGTGCCGAAGATGACGTCGTAAGTGTAGGTCACCCCGACAAAGCCCGAAATTCCGACGATCAGACCGCTCTTTTGCGGGACCATGATCTTCGCCGCATAATGGGTGGCGACGAAGGCGGCGCGCAGGCCAGTGTCGAAGATTTCCCAATTGGACAGAGGTTTTTCCCAGAACGGCTTGCGCTGGGTCATCTCGTCGGGGATCGAAAGCACGTTGTTGACGAGAATGTCGAGCCGGCCTCGTTCGGCCTGGACCTGTGTAAACAGCGCAGCGAGCTGGGTGCCGTCCGTCACATCGATCTGGACGGGAATGCCTTTCCCGCCCCGCGCATCGCATTCGGCGGCAGTTTCGCCGACCGTGCCGGGCAGCGGCGCGGTTCCGGGATCGACCGTGCGCCCGGTGACATAGACCGTCGCCCCTTCGCTCGCCAAGGCCAGCGCTGTACCCTTGCCGACGCCCCGGCTTGCGCCGGTAACGACAGCGACCTTGCCTGTGAGTGCGCCCATCGATTCTCTCCTGTCTTGCTCCCGCCATTGCCTTTAGGTAGGCTCGCGTCAAATCACAAAGGATGCTGCCATGACCATTGGCAAGGTATTGGACCCGACTTCGACGCGCGACGATGACGTCGCCAGTCCCGGCCCCGATGCGGGAGTGCTGGCTGGCAGGCGGATTGGCATTCGGCTCGACCAGATCTGGCGGGCGTGGGACTGGATTGCCGAGGACTGGGCCGCGAAGCTCGAGGATGCGGGCGCGACAGTGAGTTACTGGCGCAGCTGCGGACGTTCGGGCGAAGAGGGCGAGCGCATGGCCGCCGAGCTCAAGGAGTGGCTGGGCAGCATCGACATGGCCATCGTCGGCCTTGCCAATTGTGGCAGTTGCACCGGATGGACGGTGCGCGATGCGATAACTTCGGCCAATACCGGCATTCCGACGATCGCCATCGCGACCAGGAACTTCGAGGACTTCGCTCACGAAATCGCGGCGCGCGGCGGGCGTTCGGGCTTGCGCGTGCATGTCCTGCCCTATCCGCTCAATGAGCAGGAGCGCGGTGCCGTCAAGGCAATCGGCGAGGCGCATTTCGAAGGCATGCTGCACGATTTCGGTGCCACTATCGCGATGCGCGAAGCCGCCGAATGAGCATTACGCTGATCAAACCATCGGGCAGCAAGATCGCGCC
>JBDSSP010000177.1:0-5999 GCA_039928735.1 Novosphingobium sp.
ATTCCAACCGCCTTCACTGTGCCTACCGGCAAGGCACACTGGCACTTGCTCCAGCGCGCGCGCGCGATTGAGGCCAGTGCCTGGGTCGTTTCCGCCGCACAAGTTGGCAAGCATGAGGATGGACGCAGCACTTACGGGCATAGCTTGGTGGTCGATCCGTGGGGCCACGTAGCGCTGGACATGGGTGGGGAGCGACCTGGGCTGTCCTTTGCCGAAATCGATCTCGCGCGCGTCGCCGAAGTGCGCCAGCAATTGCCCAGCCTTGCCAATCGCCGGGAAATTCCCAATTAGTATTACATGATTACATTCGATCTTGAATGCCGCGCGGCGGGGCATCGTTTCGAGGGCTGGTTCGGCTCGTCGGATGACTATGCCCTCCAGCAGGAACGCGGGCTCGTTTCCTGTCCGCAGTGCGGTTCAGTGGATGTCATTAAGGCGCCGATGGCACCCAATGTTGCGCGCAAGGGCAATCAAGTGTCCTTGCCAAGGCTGGCGTCCCCTCCACTGCCGCCGACGCCGAACCAGCCGATGAGCAAAGGCGCAATCCCGCCCGAAGCCCTCAAGGTGATGCAGGCGATGGCGATCATGCAGGCCAAGGCGCTCGAAAAATCACAGTGGGTTGGCGATCGCTTCGCCGCAGAATCGCGCGCCATTCATTATGGCGAAACCGAACCCCAGGCGATCCATGGTCAGGCGACTGCAAAGGAAGCCATGGAATTGTTGGAAGAAGGCATCGAGGTCGCGCCCCTGCCTTTCCCGGTTGCGCCGCCCGGTGAGACAAACTGACTCCATGGCAACCGATTGCCTTGAGCGCGAGGCCCGCCTAAGAGGCGCGCGGGCGCCCGTAGCTCAGCAGGATAGAGCACCAGATTCCTAATCTGGGGGCCATGGGTTCGAATCCCGTCGGGCGCACCACCACTTCGCCGAGGCCCGATCTTCGCATTTTGCCGCAAGCAGCGACTTGCATTTTGCTCACTTTGGGCACTAGGGGGAGCCGAACAAGCAAAGCTTGCCGTCGAACAACTGGAGGCAGCGCGTTCCGTTAGTGAGCGTGCACTTCCAAATTTCTGATATTGCTACTCTTATTGGGACCGGATGTGCAGACACAGACTTTGGCAATGACAACGGCTCCCACGCAGAATCAGGCTTTGGCCGACTGGGTGGGCACAATTGCCACTTTGACCCGTCCTGAAGCGGTGCACTGGTGTGACGGTTCCGATGCCGAATGGGATCGCCTCTCGGCCGAGCTGGTCGCGTCTGGAACACTGGTCAAGCTAAACGAAGCCATTCGTCCCAACAGCTTCTATGCCCGCTCCGATCCGCGCGATGTCGCCCGCGTCGAAAGCCGCACTTTCATCTGCTCGCAGAACGAAGCCGACGCCGGTTCGACCAACAACTGGCGCGATCCGTCCGATACACGCCAGACGCTGAACGGCCTGTTCGATGGCTGCATGAAGGGCCGCACCATGTACGTGGTGCCATTCTGCATGGGACCATTGGGCTCCGAAGCCAGCGTCATCGGGGTTGAGATCACGGATAGCGCTTATGTCGTGCTTTCGATGAAGATCATGACCCGGATGGGCACAGCTGCGCTGGAAATGCTGGGCGACAAGGGAACTTTTGTACCCTGTGTGCACACCGTCGGCATGCCGCTGAATCCCGGTGTCAGCGATGTCGCCTGGCCGTGCAATGAGGAGAAGTGGATCGTCCATTTCCCCGAGACGCGCGAAATCTGGTCATACGGTTCGGGTTATGGCGGTAACGCCCTGCTCGGCAAGAAATGCTTGGCCTTACGCATCGCCAGCGTGATCGCGCGCGATGAGGGCTGGCTTGCCGAGCACATGCTGATCCTCAAGCTGACTTCGCCCGAGGGCGCCGTGCACTTTTTGACGGCCGCTTTTCCCAGCGCGTGCGGCAAGACCAATATGGCCATGCTGCAACCCAGCCTGCCGGGCTGGAAGGCCGAAACCATTGGCGACGATATCGCGTGGATGCGTTTTGGCAAGGACGGGCAGCTCTATGCGGTCAATCCCGAGGCCGGGTTCTTCGGGGTTGCTCCCGGGACCGGCATCAGCACCAACCGCAATGCCGTTGAAACACTCTACGCCAATGCCATCTTCACCAACACCGCGCTCACCGATGATGGCGACGTCTGGTGGGAAGGACTGACCGACGAGGCACCGGCGCACCTCATCGACTGGCAGGGAGATGACTGGACGCCGGGCTGCGGACGGCCTGCCGCGCATCCCAATGCCCGCTTTACCGTTCCTGCCAGCCAGTGCCCGGTAATCGCCAATGAATGGGACGATCCTGAGGGTGTGCCGGTTTCGGCGATCCTGTTTGGCGGGCGCCGCGCATCGGCCATTCCGCTGGTCACCGAAGCCTTCGATTGGCAGCACGGCGTCTATCTTGCTGCCAATGTTGCATCCGAAACCACTGCGGCAGCTGAAGCCAAGGTTGGCGAACTGCGCCGCGATCCCTTCGCCATGCTGCCGTTCTGCGGCTATGCCATGCCGGATTATTTCAGCCACTGGCTCAAGATGGGTGAAGGCCGTGACAAGGCAAAGCTGCCACGCGTGTTCATGGTCAACTGGTTCCGCAAAAGCGCCAAGGGCAAGTTCCTGTGGCCGGGCTTTGGCGATAACAGCCGTGTGCTGAAATGGATCGTCGAGCGCTGCGAAGACAAGGCCGCTGCAGTCGACAGCCCGGTCGGCCGTCTGCCGCTGGCCGATGGCATAGACGTAAGCGGGCTTTCCGTCACAGCGGAAGACATGGCGGAATTGCTGCGTGTCGATCCGGAGGTGTGGGTTGAGGAGGCCAAGGCCAGCGCCGACGATTTCCGCAAGCTCGGCGATGTTCCTGCTGCGCTTTGGGACGAACAGCACGCCCTTGAACAACGCCTGAAGGTCGCGCGCGGCTGAACCGGCTTGCCAGTTCCAAAATGCACCAGGACTGGCAATATGCGGTTTGAACAGGCAGGCGCAGCGTTGGGGCAGATGTCCGTGGCATCGACCGTGCCGCGCCGCTGACCCTCCGCACCCGGATTGAGCTCGCAAAATCACAGTTATCCTACGTACTTTGCAGTATAATCGACATTCCCCCTTGAATCGTTGATTCAACTGTGATTCTAAGGCTTAACCATGAGTCGCCACACTGAACCCAAATTGCCCCGTCAAAACCTGACTGAAGGCTTGGCTCTTGTCAGCCTCCTGGTGCTAGCGGCCTTGGCGCTGTTTGGGCCCAGCGGGTTGCTGTCATGGAGCGAAAATCGGCGATTGCTCGGACAGCGGCAATTGGAAGTCAAGGCACTGGCAACCCAGCGTGACGTGTTGCGCAACCGCGTCACCCTGCTCGATCCGCGCAATACCGACACGGATCTGGCTGGTGAACTGCTGCGCAAGGACCTCAATGTGATCCATCCTGACGAGATGTTGATCCTGACCGATTAAGGCCGCCCCCTGCCGCTGCCTGGTTTATTGCACCAAAACCGGCATTTATCGTGCAGTTATTTTGCCGTGAAAGGTTTCTCCTTCGCAGGCTTGCCGCTATGATGACCAACCAGCTTCCCCGGGGACTAAAATTGGCCAAGAAAAGCAAGCCGCTCGCAGCAGATCCTGCCGCAGATGAAAACTTCGCTCTGCACAGCCTGCAGACAGCGCATGCCGCAAATCTGCGATATGCCCCCAGCGACGACGAGTTTCTCGCCCTTTACGAACAGATGCTGCTGATCCGGCGTTTCGAAGAGCGGGCGGGGCAGCTTTATGGCCTCGGGCTGATCGGCGGGTTTTGCCATCTATACATCGGGCAGGAAGCGGTTGCAGTCGGATTGCAATCGGCTCTCGATCCGGCGCGCGACAGCGTGATCACTGGCTACAGGGACCATGGCCACATGCTCGCCTATGGCATCGATCCCAAGGTAATCATGGCCGAACTGACCGGACGTGCTGCCGGGATTTCGCGCGGCAAGGGCGGATCGATGCACATGTTCAGCGTCGATCACCGCTTCTATGGCGGCCACGGAATCGTCGGCGCGCAGGTCTCGCTGGGAACAGGGCTGGCGTTTGCCCATAAATACCGCGAGGATGGTGGAGTCTGCGTAGCCTATTTTGGAGATGGTGCCGCCAATCAGGGCCAAGTCTACGAGAGCTTCAATATGGCCAGCTTGTGGAAGCTGCCGATAGTTTTCGTAATCGAAAACAACCAGTATGCCATGGGCACTGCGGTCAAGCGCTCGTCCGCCGAGACTCATTTCTATCGGCGCGGGACCGGGTTTCGCATTCCGGGGATGGACGTCAATGGCATGGACGTTCTCGAAGTGCGACAAGGAGCCGAAGTCGCGCTCGACTATGTCCGCAAGGGCAACGGGCCGGTGCTGATGGAGCTCAACACCTATCGCTATCGTGGCCATTCGATGTCCGACCCGGCGAAATACCGCAGCCGCGAAGAAGTTCAGGATGTTCGCGAGCATCGTGATCCAATTGACCATGCAAAAACAGAATTGCTCGAGCGCGGCATCGCTGAAGACCGACTCAAGGACATGGAAAAGCAGATCCGCGCGAGGGTCTCGGCTGCGGCCGACTTTGCCGAGAATTCACCTGAACCCGAGGCCGGCGAGCTTTACACAGATGTCTTGGTGGAGATCTACTGATGGCCATCGAACTCAAGATGCCGGCCCTGTCGCCGACCATGGAAGAAGGCAAGCTGGTTCGCTGGTTGGTCAAGGAGGGCGACGTCGTCAAGTCTGGCGATCTGCTCGCCGAGATCGAGACCGACAAGGCGACAATGGAGTTCGAAGCGGTTGATGAAGGCACAATGGGCAAGATCGTTGTTCCCGAAGGCACGGAAGCCGTGAAAGTCGGGACAGTAATCGCGTTGATTGATGGCGAAGGGGAGGAAGCCTCCGCGCTGTCTGCCCAGACGCCCGAGGTTGAACCCGCAAAGCAGGCCAAACAATCGCCGGCTCCAGAAGATGCAAGCGATGCACTGCCAACCTCGGCTGAACCAGCTGTTGTGGGCGGTCCGGCAGAATCGGTGCCGGCTGAACCTGCCGTACCCGCCACCGCAACGATCACGCTACGCGAAGCCCTGCGCGACGCCATGGCTGAGGAAATGCGCCGCGATGACCGGGTCTTCGTGATGGGCGAGGAAGTGGCCGAGTATCATGGCGCCTACAAGGTTACCCAGGGTCTGCTGGAAGAGTTCGGCGCCAAGCGCGTGATCGATACGCCGATCACCGAATACGGTTTTGCCGGGATTGGCGTCGGCGCGGCGATGGGAGGGTTGCGACCAATCGTCGAATTCATGACCTTCAATTTCGCCATGCAGGCGATCGACCACATTATCAATTCAGCCGCCAAAACCAATTACATGTCGGGCGGGCAAATGCGTTGCCCGGTGGTGTTCCGCGGCCCCAACGGCGCGGCAGCTCGCGTGGGGGCGCAGCACAGCCAGAACTATGCCTCGTGGTATGCGCATGTCCCCGGCCTGGTGGTCATCGCGCCTTATGACGCGGCAGACGCCAAAGGCCTTCTCAAGGCAGCGATCCGCAGCGAAGACCCGGTGGTGTTTCTAGAAAACGAGCTGCTTTATGGCCGCAATTTCGATGCCCCCGATGAAACCGACGAACTGGTTCCCATCGGCAAGGCGCGTATCATGCGGAACGGGCGGGACGTCACCATAGTGTCCTACTCGATCGGTGTGGGCATGGCACTGGCAGCGGCGGAAGAGCTTGCGACGGATGGGATCGAGGCCGAAGTCCTGGATCTGAGGACCCTGCGTCCGCTGGATCGCCAGGCCGTGCTGGACAGCCTTGCCCGGACCAACCGGTTGATCGTCGCCGAGGAGGGCTGGCCGGTCTGTTCAATTGCTTCGGAGATTTCAGCCCTGTGCATGGAGCAGGGCTTCGACAACCTCGATGCGCCGGTGCTGAGGGTGTGCAATGAGGACGTGCCCTTGCCCTATGCCGCCAATCTCGAGAAGGCGGCGCTGCTCAATGTGGC
>JBDSSP010000178.1:0-9693 GCA_039928735.1 Novosphingobium sp.
CAGCCACGAGACGAGGCTTTGCTGGCCTTGGCCTGCCGGATGTGCCAAAATACCGGCGGGCAAGACAGGTAAGCCAAAAGGCCATATGCACGACCAACCAATCGAAGCTCCGCTAGCCGCTGCTCCGCCACGCCGCTGGGGCCGCAGTCTGCTTTGGGGACTCGTGCTGTTTCTGCTGCTTGCTTGCGGACTGCTTGTTGCTGCCTGGCAAGTTCCTGCGATGCAACGCCAAATTGCGGCGCTGTTTGGTTTGCAACCGGCGTGGCAAGCCGAGCCGACACGCTCGGTGGCCTCGCAGGCGCTGCATCCGCCGACCCCCGCATTCGCCGACCAGTCCCTCCAAGCCCCCGCCACTGCATTGAGCGAGACGGCGGCCGCCAGTTCCATTGGCGAGCGGCTTGCCGAGCTGGAAAAGCGGCTTACCCGGATCGACGTGCAATCGCAGGCCGCATCCGGCAATGCCGCAAGGGCCGAGGGCCTGCTGATTGCCTTTGCCGCCCGCCGCACGCTGGATCGCGGCGCCCCGCTGGGCTATCTCGAAGACCAACTTCGGTTGCGTTTTGCGGATGCCCAGCCCAATGCAGTGGAGACGCTGATCACAGCGGCCCACTCGCCCGTCACGCTCGAACTTCTCTATGCCCAGCTTGATGCGCTGGCGCCCAAACTTGCTGGCGCCCCGGCCGGTGAAGACAGCTGGGGGCGGGTGAAGCGCGAACTGGCGGGGCTGTTTGTGATCCGCCAGCAGAGCGGCGCCTCTGTGCGCCCTGAAGATCGCATCGCCACAGCCAAATTGCTGCTGACTGCGGGCAAGACCGGCGAGGCAGTGACCGAAATCGAACGCCTGCCCGGCGCTGTGACGGCACAGCCGTGGATTGCGGCGGCCCGGCGCTATGACGCAATCCAACGAGCGCTCGACCTGATTGAAACCACCGCGATGCTCGATCCGCACAGACTCAACGACAGCGCCGGTTCGAGCGTCAATCAACCCAGCCCACTGGCCCCACCCGGAGTCTGATTCACGTCTAGTGTCCCGAATCCGAAGCCCCAAGCGTAAAATTCAAGCTCAGAGGGTCTTCGGATTCGATAAGGGCACTAGCAACTATATGATTCTAGTGTGGTTTAAGGATTTGAAATTCGCTCCCGCGCTAAAATTTAGATCGAGCGAATTTCAAATCCACCACACTAGCCCCGCAGTAGTGCAGGCAGGTTCCCCGAAACACCTCGAGCCTCGTCCATGAAGAAGCGTTTAAGCGCGGGCAAACGCTGCACCACGCCCATGCCAAGCCGGCGGGCGGCAGAGGGCAGGCGGCCGGGAATACTGAAAAGACGGTTTATCCCGTCAGTCACGGCCATGACTGTGAAGGCATCGACACTGCGCCAGCGCTCATAGCGCGCCAGCAATTGTGCATCGCCTGGCTCCAGCCCGAGCCGCATGCCCTCGGCCAGCACTTCGACCAGCGTGGCAGCATCACGCAAGCCCAGGTTAAGCCCCTGTCCGGCGATGGGATGCATGCCGTGCGCAGCATCGCCGACCAGTGCCAGCCGGTTATCAACGAAGCGGCGAGAATGGTGGAAACTGAGCGGGAAGGTTTGGCGCGGTGCGGCCAGTTCAACCTTGCCAAGTATGCCCTGAACCCGGGTTTGCACTTCATGCAGGAAGGCGCGGTCCGAAAGTCCTGTCCAACCGGCGGCGTCTTTTTCGGCGACTGTCCACACAAGGGCCGAGCGATGCCGACCGTCCGCAGTGTCACGCAGCGGGAGCAGAGCAAAGGGGCCGGCGGGATAAAATATCTCCCAGGCCACATTCTCATGCGACAATTCGTGGATGAGCGCTGTGACTTGCGCGCAGTGATGATAGTCCCAGCGGGCGAGCGAAAATCCGGCCTCATCGCGGCTGGGCGACTGGCGGCCTTCTGCTGCAACCATCAAGCTTCCGGCAAGCTTGCGCCCATCATCGAGCGTTACAGACACGCCATGTGCGCCGCGCGTGCGCGAGGCAACTTCGACCCCGCTATGCC
Source organism: Novosphingobium sp. (assembly GCA_039928735.1). Lineage (GTDB taxonomy): Bacteria > Pseudomonadota > Alphaproteobacteria > Sphingomonadales > Sphingomonadaceae > Novosphingobium. The sequence continues at coordinate 2,019 of JBDSSP010000178.1, forward strand.
AGGCAATGGCCGGTTCCTTCGCCGCCGCCGCGAACAGGGCGAGTCGAAGGTCACGGTTGGCAAACATCCGGCCCAGCGAACCTTCCTCCGGCTTTGGTCGGAAATCGATCCGGCCGGGGCGCAGGCCGTCCGTGACCGCAATCGCATCAATCGGGCAACCGAGCGGTTCGAGCCGATCCGCGAGGCCAATATTGGCGAACAGGTTCCAGCTAGCAGTCGAAATTGCCGAGGCCCGGCCATCGACTCCTTCCGCAGTGAGTTCGGCGGGGCCGGCGCGGTCGATAACATGGCTGGTGATGCCAGATCGTGCCGCCGCCAGAGCCAGCGTCATGCCAACCAGTCCGCCGCCGAGGATTACGAGGTCACGTTTATCGGTCATCGGCGACTCGGGAATTTGCGCAGGGCCATCGACAAGCTCAGGCTGAGCGGGGTTCTTGTTGAAGCCTTACCCTATACCCGTTCATGCTGAGCTTGTCGAAGCACAGGTGCAACCATCCGGAAACATCATTTCCCCGCCGCGCAGGTGTTCCCCGGCCCGCCATCGAGATCAAGGCAGCGACCATCGAAATCGCCGTCGGTCGTGTTCAGCTTGAGCAGCGCGGCGAATGTCGGCGCGATGTCGACGGTCTCAACCGGCGCGGGTTGTTCAAAGCCTATCATGCCGCGCCGCCAGAACAGCATCGGCACGCGGCGGTCATAGTCCCACGGGCTGCCGTGGGTGGCGACGTAGCCCGGTGCCGCAACGGGGATTGGCACCACAGCACGGTCTAGCAGCATGATGACGTCGCCCGAACGCTGGACATCGAACGAGGCCCGCGCGCGGTCCTTGAGGCTCCAGTCAGCCGGGGAGCCGGATGGCAGCGGCACCAAGGCCAGCTCCTGCGAGGTGAACACCGCGGCGACCTGGCCATGCGCCTTGAGCAGCGAGACCAGCGCCGCCGAGGCCCGCGCCTTGTCGCCCGCACTGAGGCTGGCCGAGAAGTAAAAATCCCCGAACGCCCCGTCGCCATAGAGCAGCGGGCCACTTGCGGGCCTGATCCCGGTGTTGGCAGCAACCGCCTTGGCCAGTTCACCCGGCAACAGCACCGGATCGACCCGGACAGCACGTGGATAGGCCTGCTGGTCTAACCGCTCGGGCGCATCGAAGCCGCCGTGGTCGGCCGAGAGGACCACTGCATAATCGATGTGCAACTGATCGAGATGCGCCAGAAGGCGGCCGATTGCCTTGTCGAGCTCGGCCATCTGGATGCACATTTCGAGGCCTTCGCTGCCATAGGCGTGACCGATATAGTCGGTAGCAGAAAAGCTGACCGACAGCACGTCGCTCGCCGCCCCCTTGCCGAGCGACATCTCATCGGTCAGGCGGATCGCGAGATCAGCGGTGGCCGTATCAATGCGCGGCGAGACACGGAAAGCATCGGGTTTGGCGGGATCGAGCGCAAAGCGGCCAGCACCTATCGTGGCCGAACCAGCGGCGAGCGCGCGCTGGCTGGGCAAGCACCAGGCAGGTACCGTAAAGCCAGGTGCGCCCTTGGCGATCAACGCGGCCGAAGCGTGGTTCTGCGCCTGCGCCGACGCTGCCAGCGGCACATTGGCAAAGCTGGTGAAAGCGCTGCCCTTCCACCAATAGGCCGCATCGATCTTGTGGCCGCCCATCATCATTACGGCCCGGTCCTTGGCCGAAACGGCAACGTTGCGGCTCGCGGGGTTGGCTGCTTTCAGCCGGTCGCCCAACGTCGGCACCCTGAGATGTATCGCCGAAACAACCGGGTTGGAGGAACTTGAGGCCGGATCGTTCTCGTCCTCGGCGCAATATATTCGCTTTTCGGCGCGGGCCAGACCGGGCTGGAACCAGTTGTTGGCGATGATCCCGGAGCGGCTCGGATGCACGCCGGTGAGCAAAGTCGAGTGGCCTGGGCAAGTCTCGGTTGCGGCATGTGATTGATAGCCCGACGGGAACACGGCTCCGGTCAACAGTTTGGCCAGACCGCCAGTGAAATGCTGGCGGTATTGCGCGAACAAGTCGGCCGAGAACTGATCAACGGCAATTGCCACGATCAGCCGCGGCGGATCGGCCGGGGCAGGTGCCGGGGCAACGGCGGACGGAGCATTCTTGGCCGAGATTTGCGCACCTGGCACCAGCACGGAAAGGGCCAGCGCGGCTGGAAAAACGAAGCGGGTCAATGTCTGTCGCATGGAGCTTCCTTGATCTATCCTGCCATTACCGTCAAAGCCAGAATGCTGGCTGCGATTATATCGACAGATCAAGCCGGGAGCTGTTCGATGATGCGGTCCTATCGCCTGCTTGTTGCACTGCTGTGGCAGGCGGGATTGCCGTTGCTGGCCGTCCCCGCCCAGGCTGCGCCCACTCATCTTGCCGCCGAACTGGTCGCCTCCGGGCCTGTTGCCCCTGGCGGCGATGTGCAACTGGCAATCGCCTTCCGGCCCGAGCCGGGCTGGCACGGTTATTGGCTCAACCCGGGCGATGCCGGGGTGGGCATGGCGCTGACCTGGAATGCGCCGCCAGGTGCCCGCATGTCGCCGCCGCGCTATCCGGTGCCGCAGACCCTGCTGATCGCCGGGCTGATGAACCATGTTTACGAACACGATTACGCGGTGCTCCAGACGCTCACGATCCCGGCAAACGCTCGGGAGGGCGCCGAACTGGCACTTTCGGTCAAGGCCGAGTGGCTGGCCTGCACTGTTGAAATCTGCGTGCCGGAGAGCGCCGTGCTGCACACCACGGTCAAGGTCCACGCGCCGCAACCGGGCGAAGCTGCGCAGCCAATCGACCACCACTTCGACACCTGGAACAACCGCCTGCCCGCGCCGCTGGGGGCGCCGGTACATTTTGCCATCGCAGGCGGGACCTTGCGGCTGGCCATACCCCTGCCCGCCAGTCAGACATTGCCGCAGCCGCATCTGTTCGTCGCCACTGACCACGTCGCCGAATATGCCGCCGCGCAGATCGTTCGGCGCAAGGGCGACCTGCTGATCGTGGAGCTGCGACGTGCAAAATTCGGTGCGATCGTGCCGGACAGTGTCAAAGCGGTCCTGCGTTTCAACGAGGCTGGCGACGGCGTGACCTTCACAGCCTCGCCGGGCGCTGTGCAAACGGGCGGCACCTTGCTGCAGAGTGGGAGCACCGCGCCCGCGCTCGCAAGCCTGCCCTTGCTGTTGCTGGCTGCGTTGCTGGGCGGGCTATTGCTCAACGTGATGCCCTGCGTTTTTCCGATCCTCAGCCTCAAGGCCCTCAGCCTTGCCCGCGCTGGAGAAAGCGAAGCCGAAGCGCGGCGCGAGGGGCTGGCCTACACGGCTGGTGTCGTCATCGCCTGCATGGCGCTAGGGGCACTGCTACTGGCCTTGCGCGCTGGCGGTGAGCAGGTTGGCTGGGCCTTCCAGCTGCAGGAGCCGCTGGTGGTCGCGCCCTTGATGCTGCTGGCCGTGGCGCTCACTGCCAATTTCCTCGGGACTTTCGAATTTGCCATTCCCGGGTTTGCCCGCGCCGGATCAGTCAAGGGCGCGTTCGCCACCGGACTGCTCGCCGCTTTCGTTGCCACGCCCTGCACTGGCCCGTTCATGGCTGCGGCGATGGGCGCGGCGCTGCTCCTGCCGGTGGCAGCGGCCATGGCGCTGTTCGCGGCGCTGGGCCTGGGCATTGCCCTGCCGTTCCTGGCGATCGCGTTTGTGCCAGCACTGCGCCGCCGCATGCCAAAGCCCGGCGCATGGATGGTGACATTCCGCCGCCTGATGGCGCTGCCGATGGGACTGACTGCGCTGGCGCTGCTGTGGCTGAGTTGGCGGCTCGGAGGCGGCGTGTTTGCAGGGTTATGGCTCGGCATCGGCGTTGCGATTGCCCTGTTGCTAGCCGTTATCGGGAAAAGACAGCGGCGCGGACATGCGGCCGGCAAAGTGCCGCTGATCGCGATCGCCGCTTTGGTGCTGGCGGGCATCGTTGCTACGCCGCGTGTCCTGCGCGCGCCGGACGCGGCGCAACGGGGTATCCTTTCCGCCCAGCCCTTTTCCGAAGCGGCCCTCGCCACGGCGCGCGCTACGGGCAAGCCGGTGTTTCTCTATTTCACCGCCGACTGGTGCCTGACCTGCAAGCTCAACGAAGCCGCCGCCATCGAACGCGAAGCGACCAAGCGGGCGTTCGACAGGGCGAGAGTGCAGGTGCTGGTCGGCGATTGGACCCGCCGCGATCCGGCAATCACGCGGTTCCTGACGTCGCAGGGCGTGGCTGGGGTGCCGCTGTATCTATGGTATCCGGTCGGCGGCGGGGCGCCGCAGCAATTGCCGCAGGTGCTGACCGAGGGAATGCTGACCGGGCTTGCCGGGCGCTAAAGAATCTCCGCCACCTGTGCCAAAGCCGCCTTGAGCTTGTCCAGCGCCTGTGCCTTCAATTGGTGTACCCGGGGAATGCTGACGGCCAGCACCTCGGCGATTTCCGATAGGTTCAATTCCTTGACGAAATAGAGCTGCACGATCAGCTGCAGGCGCTCCGGCAAAGCGGCCACGGCTTCCGTGACGCGCAGAAGCAACCCGGCAGGAACTGATGCGCCGCAACATCCCGGAAGATCGATTCACGCGCATCGAAAGCGTTGCCGCACGCGAACCGCTTATCCAGGATAATCCGGCGGATCCGCGAAGCCATAATCGGCAGCGATCACCCACGCGCCTGCCGCCGCGCAGCCCTTGGCGATCGCACGTCCGGTGCCGCGCCCGGCCCCGGTGACGATGACATTTTTGCCAGCAAGGCATCCTGCTTCTCCGCGCCATCTTGCCCATCACGACTTGCCAGTGGCGGGAGGCAAAGGCAAACTCGCGCCCAACAAATAGTGAGAGGACAACCCATGCCATTTACTGGCCCGATTGAAGACCGGATTGCCATCCGCGAAATGTATGACAGCTATGCAGATGGCGCCAATCGCATGGACCGCGAGGCTTGGCTGGCACCGTGGGCCGACGATGGCGTGTGGAAGACGCACTACTTCGAGCAGGCCGGACGCGCCGCCATTGCTGTCAAATACGACGAACTGATGGCCCCGGTCACAGCCACGACTTTCTTTACCCAGATCTGCTCGATCGAAGTCTCAGGCGAAACTGCACACGCACGGGCCGTCTGCCAGGAGCGACTGATTATGCCGGGCGGCAGCTATCGCCTGACTGGTCGCAATGAGGATGAGCTGGTGCGCCGGGACGGGCAGTGGCTGATCCGCCACCGCACCTATCATGTCATGACCGAGGAACTGCCGGGAGTCGGCGGATGACTGTGCAGAACACAGGTCCGTTGGAAGACCGGATGCTCATCCGCGAGCTGTTCGGCTTCCTGAGCGAAATCGGTTGGATCGCAGTCGATGGCGACAAGGCGCGCGCCAGCAGCCAGGCGCGTGAAATCATTCGGCTGAAGGATGGCGGGTTATTCAAGCTGATTGGCCATTCCAACGATGAGCTGGTGCGCGAAAATGGCCAGTAGCTGTTCGCGCGGCGTAACTACCAACCGCTGGTTCTGGAGGAGCCTGGCTCATAGCCGAAAATTGCCCGGCGGTTCGGGGCAGAGCCGGAAGACCCGGTCAACGCCCTTCTCGCGCGTGGCACGCGGGGCCAGCACCGCTTCCGGCGCGTTTCCAGTCTCGACCCATGTGGCGAGCGCGTCGACCATAGGATCGTCGATGTCGGTCGGCCCGTTGCCGCCGCCGCAATGCTGCACGCCAGGCACGAAGAACATCCGCAGCCAATCACCGGCGTTCGGCGTCTTGGCGACGACCGCCTCATAGCCTTTCGCCAGCAATGTGCGGCTGGGGATCGGCAGCTGGCCCGCGGCTCCTCCGACACCCTGGAACAGGTAGCGGCCGTTAAAATTGTTCGGGAGCGTCAGGCCGAACAGCACACGGTTAGGCCCGGGATTCTGCGTCGTAACCCACCCATCGACCCGGCATGCCTGCTGGCCTTCGCGATAGGCAAAAGCGATCGTGGTGTTCGCCGGTGCCATCTTTTGGACCGACGCGATGTCGCAGTTCTCGGTCGGCCAAGTGAGATTACCTTCCGCAGGGTCGCGCGGCTTGCCTTCGGTTCCTTCACCAAAAACCGCGGTCGATTGCAATACCAGGCAGGCGCTGGTCAGTGCGCTTAGAACGCTCTCCGCATTTTTGTTCTCCTCGCAAACGAAATTATGTCTTATTCGTCGAAATCTCTCAACTACCAGCGCCCTCAATCTTCATAGAAGCCGAGATAGAGGGCGTCCGTGTCGCCCCTCATCCGCACCAGCGGGATCGCAAGGCGGTGGGATGACAAAAGCTGCCACTAATGATACCGGCTCGCCATGGCATCCCAGACACCCTCGACCGAAGCTCCCGAACAAATGGTTCACCGCCTGGCCGAATCCGGCCGCGCGGCGCAGCGCCTGCTTGCGGCGATGCCGAGCGAAGCCAAGGCCGCTGCGCTGCGCGCGGCAGCTGCCGCATTGCGCGCAGCGGAAACTGAAATTCTTGCTGCAAATGCCCTCGATCTTGTAGCGGGCCAGGCAAATGGCCTCAGCAATGCGATGCTAGATCGCCTGAGGCTCGATCCGGAGCGGCTGGCCGGGATTGCCGATGCTGTCGATCAGGTCGCTGGTCTGGCCGACCCGGTCGGAGAAGTGATCGATGTTAGCGAGCGGCCCAATGGCCTCAGACTGTCGCGGGTCCGCGTGCCAATCGGGCTGATCGGTATCATCTATGAAAGCCGCCCGAATGTGACGGCGGATGCCGCCGCCCTTTGCCTGCGCTCGGGCAATGCAGTGCTGCTGCGCGGCGGCAGCGAGGCGGTCCATTCCAACCGCGCGATTCTGGCGGCGCTGGCCAGCGGCCTCGCCGCAGCTGGATTGCCGGAAGCTGCTGTGCAACTGGTGCCTACCCAGGACCGGGTGGCGGTTGGTGCAATGCTGGCTGCCGCGGGGCTGATCGATATGATCATCCCGCGCGGTGGTAAGAGCCTGGTCGCGCGGGTGCAGGCCGATGCGCGGGTGCCAGTGCTCGCTCATCTCGATGGTATCTGCCACACCTTTGTGCATTCCGCCGCCGATCCGGCGATGGCCACGGCCATCGCGCTCAACGCCAAGATGCGGCGAACCGGCGTGTGCGGGGCGATGGAAACCCTGCTGCTCGACGCCCAGTTTCCCGGCAGCGCCGATGTTATTGCGGCGCTGCTCGAATCGGGCTGCGAACTGCGCGGCGATGCGAGAGCCTGCGCAATCAATCCGCGCATTCTTCCTGCCGGCGCCAACGACTGGGATACCGAATATCTCGATGCTGTGCTCTCGGTTGCGGTAGTCGATGGGCTGGAGGCAGCCCTCGCGCATATCGCGCGCCATTCCTCGAACCACACCGACGCAATCGTCACCGATGATGCCGCCGCGGCAGAGCGCTTCCTCGCCGAAGTCGACAGCGCGATCGTCATGGTCAACGCCAGCAGCCAGTTCGCCGACGGCGGCGAATTCGGGCTCGGGGCCGAGATCGGCATCGCTACCGGGCGGCTCCACGCGCGCGGGCCGGTCGCGCTCGAAGGCCTAACCACCTACAAATGGCTGGTGCGCGGCACGGGGCAGGTCCGGCCATGAGATCCCGGCCCTGATTGTAACCGGGCTCCTTGGCGGCAGCTTCAACCCCGCGCATGGCGGGCACCGCCGGATCTCGCT
>JBDSSP010000179.1:0-16653 GCA_039928735.1 Novosphingobium sp.
ACCGTCTCGGGCGTGCCGAGCGAGAAATTGTCGAGCAGCACGACTTCGCCTGCGCCTTCGGCCAGCAGCCGGTCGGCCACATGGCTGCCGATCAGGCTGGCGCCCCCGGTGATGACGAATTTGCCGCCCGAAATTTGCATGATTTCTCCCTCGCGCCGACGTTGCATCTCCCTTATGCTGCCTGCCAACTGACGTCAAAAGTACTGGAGAGGACATGCGCAAGTTCACAATCGACGAGATGCTCATCGCGTTCGAGCTGGAGCAGATGCTCTATGATTACATTGAGGAACTGGACCTCAATGGCGGCAAGGATGCCGGTCGATTCTACACCGAGGACGGCGCCTTCGTGACGCCGGGCGGCTCTTTCGTGGGACCCGCCGCGATCCAGGCCTTTTATGACAAGCGCAACGAGAATGTCGCCAAATTCCAGAGGGACGGACAGCGTACCGGGCGCCACACTTTCCTCAATGTACGTTGCCACATCCACGACAAGCACAATGCAACCTTACTGTTCACTAACGTCAACTATGCCGCAGAAGGCCCCGCGCCGGCGACTGGCCTCGTCGGTCCGTCCGCAGTCGCCGATTGCAGCATGAAATGCCGCCGCCAGACCGACGGCAACTGGCTGTTCACTGAATTCAAGCCGAGCCAGGCGCTGCTGGGCGAGGATGATTTCATGAAGCTGATGCTTTCGATGGCGAATAAATAGAAAGCAATCTTCGTCCCGTAGAGGAGACCGCAAAGGTGGCCTCGGGAGAATTCGATCCTAGCGAGATGGAGAGAGTGATCGCTATGCCACAGAATAATACCGCTGCGCATCCCCCAGCCCACCCTGGCGCCGGACTGCTGACCGGCAAGGTGGCGATCATCACGGGCACTGCGATGGGCCTTGGCAAAGCCATGGCGCGGGTCTTCGTGCGCGAGGGCGCAAAGGTGCTGGGCGCCGATTTCGATCCTTCGAATGCTGCTGCGCTGGCGGACATCGGCCCCGACTGCGTGCCATTTCATGCCGACATCCGTCAGGAAGCCGACGTACTGGCGATGTTTGCGAAAGCGAAGGAACTATTCGGAAAGGTCGACGTGCTGGTCAACAATGCCGGCACCATCGCCACCGGCGGCGACACCGACCTGACTGTCGCCAACTACGAGGAATTTACCCAGACCAACTTCCTCGGCGCAGTGTTGTGCACCCGGGTAGCGGTCGACACTATGATCCCGCAAGGCGGCGGAGTGATCATCAATGTCTCCTCGGTCGGTTCGCTAAACTGCGAGGACCGCGCGCCGATTGTTTATTCTGCCGCAAAGGCGGCGGTCAATTCGCTGACCAAGTCGATTGCTGTCAAATACGGTGGGCAAGGCATTCGGGCCAATGTGCTGGCACCTGGCTTCACCCACAGCGAAAAGACCCTGCAAGCCAGCCGCGAAGTGATCGCGCCGATGGAGCAGAAAAGCGCCTTCGGCCGAGCCGGCGACGCCGAGGAACAGGCGCAGGTCGCGGTGTTTCTCGCCTCGGATCGCTCGTCCTATGTCAACGGCGTGGTGCTGCCGGTCGACGGCGGCTGGTCAGCGCGAATGGCTTGATTGCCGCCGCGTGACTGGCCGCCGCGTGAGGAGGCGCGATCAGTCGCCGAAGCGGTACTTCAACCGGAAGCCCCACATCCGCGGCTGGTTGAGGTAACCAGTCTCGAAACCGTAAGGCTGGTAGGTGGCTATCGGATAGACGACGCGCTTCTGGTTGGTGAGGTTGGTCACGAAGAACGACAGATCGACCGGCGAGCCGAATGCCGATTCCCAGTCGACGTTGGCGTTGAGCAAGTCGATGGCCTTGACCGTGGCAAAGACCGGATCGAAATCCGTTTTGTGCACCGCATTGGCGTCGGTGTGGGTGAAGGTCGCTCCGAGCGACAGCTTGCCGATGCTTTGGTCGAGCGGGAGCGTGTAGGTGGCCGTCACCGAGACCCTGTTCTTGGGCGACTGCGATAGCGGGCCGCCCTTGGTAGCGACCGTGGCCAGCGCGCTGAAGAAGATCGTCGGGGCAGGCACGGTAATTTCGAGGACCTTCGTGTTCAGATAGGCGTAGGACGCGTCAAGCTTGAACCCCTCGAACGGCCGGATCGAGGCGTCGACCTCTACGCCCCAGATCCGTGACTTGCCGACGTTGATGATGACCTGCGAATCCGGAATGCCCGCCGCGCGACCGGCGGGCGATATGACGGCATTGGCCGCGATCTGCTGATTGCGGAAATCGTTGTAGAACGCCGCGATGTTGAAATAGCCGGGCACCGCTCCGCGGAAGGTCGCCTTGGTGCCAACTTCGTAGGTGTCCACCGTTTCGGGCTGGTGTACCTCAAGGCCGACGTTGCCCGAGATGATGCTGCCCTGGCGATAGCCGCGGGCCCACTTGGCATAGAGCAGCATGTCGCTGTTGGGCTTGTAATCCAGGTCGATCAGCCAGGTCGGCTTGTTGGACTTGATCTTGATGATGCTGTTACATTCCGGCCCGTTCCCGTTCGAGGCGACCTTGCCGGGGAACAACAGCGGGTTCTGGCACAAGAACTGCGCCGTGCCAGGTGTCGGAACGAGGATCTTAATGTTGCGGGATTCGTCCTTCATCCGGTCCATCGTGTAGCGAATGCCGGCGGTGATGCTGAACTTGTCGCTCAGGTCGTAGGTCGCCTGCGCGTAGATGCCCTTGTTGTTGAAGAAGTTCTTGATGTTGGCCGAGGAGATGTTGCCGAAGAACAGGGGGTCCGTGCACTGGAAGGTGGCCGCACTGCTGCAGAGCAGGAAAATGTGGTTGTAGGCGGAATTGAAGTCCAGCGGGTTGCTGACTTCGAGATAGGCGCCAGCCTGCCAATCGAGCTTGCCGTTGGCCGATCGGCCCTGAAGCTGGAACTCCTCGGTGAAGGTCGACTGATGGGCATAGTCGCCCGTGAAGCCGTCCTCGATCACTATAGTCGGGTACCTGCCGGCCGGCTCGCCCGGGAACAAGTAATTGGCCGGATGCAGCAGGTTGCTGCCGTAGAGGTCGAAGCTCGTGTTTTCTTTGAACTGGGCATAGGATATGATGTTCTTGACAGTCAGCGTGTCGCTCGCCTTCCATGTCGTGGTGTTAATGACCTGCCAAGTTTCCTGTCGCTCATAGGGATTAGGATTCGAGTTCTCGACGCTCCAGAAATCGCGCCCCGCTCCGCGCGCGATCTGCGCTGCGGCGAGTGGGGCAAATAACGGCCCTAGACCACCGGGAAATACCGGAAAGCCTGGATAGGGGCCGGCCGACACGATCTTGGCCAGGTTCCCATGGGTGTTCGACTTGCTGTAGCGAAATATCGTGTAGTTCTCGAGGTCCGGCGTCAGGTCGGCGACGACGCTCAGACGAGCGGAGACGTAGTTGACATTGCCGAAGTCCTTCGGCCCTACGCCACTGATGTTGTGCAAGTAGCCATCCGCCTTGTTCCAGTCGACCGCGCCGCGCACCCGGATCGAATTCCCGAGCGGCACGTTCAGCACGCCCTGGAGCCTGCGCTCATTGTAGTTGCCAAGCGTGCCTTCGATATAGCCCTCGAGTTTGTCGGTCGGCTTGGTCGGCACCAGCAGGATCGCGCCGCCGGTGGTATTGCGCCCGAACAGGGTGCCCTGAGGTCCCTTGAGGACCTGAACGTTCTGCAAATCGAAAAACGCGCCGACGCCGGCACCGTTGCCGGAAGTCGTGCCGGTATTCGCCCGGGGGGAGACGACATCGGCGAAATAGACGCCGACCGATGGCGAGGTGCGGCCTTCCTGGATGAAGCCGCGGATCGAGAAGCTGCTCTTCTCCGGTCCGAAATTGGCATTTGTCGCCAGCGAGGGAACATAGGCACCGAGGTCGCCGGCGTTGGTGATGTTGCGCTTCGAAATTGCGTCCTGACTCAGCACGGTAATCGAGATCGGCACGTCCTGCAGCTTTTCCTCGCTGCGCCGTGCGGTGACGATGATGTCGCCAGTGTCTGTGGCGGCCTGGGGCGCGTTGGCGTTCTGAGCCTGGGCCGGTGCGGCCAGCCCCACCAGCAAAACTGTTGAAAGCGCAGTTGTCGCGATAAATTGAAGCTTTTTCATGCTTTCCTCCCTTTGTTTTTTTGGAGGCTATCAGTTTTTCAGACGATGCCAAGCGCGATTTATCGGGTCCGGCCCGGCCTTTCCGGATTGCCCATGCAAGGCGGTTTTTGCCTTGCGCGCCAAGCAATGTTACGCCCCCAGCCATGGAAGCGAAAATTCTGCCCCGAAGCCTGCGCAGCCAGGATGGCTCGCCCACCGACGCGCGGCAGGTGCGGAGCCGCAAGGCCTTGACCGGGGCCTTGCTGGTCCTGCTCGAGGCAATGCCCTTCGACCAGGTGACCATCCGCGAGATCACCGCCCGCGCCGGTACCGGCTATGCCACTTTCTTCCGGCATTACCCTGACAAGGAGGCACTGCTAGGCGATGTCGCCTCGCAGGAAATCGCCAGCTTGCTTGCTATGGTCATCCCGATGCTTGGCCCGGACGGCAGCGGCAAGACCACCAGCGCGCTGTGCCGCCACGTCGGAGTGCACCGCAAGCTGTGGTTTGCGCTGCTCACTGGCGGCGCGGCAGGCATATTGCGGGCAGAGTTCATTCGCCAGGCTCGCGATCTTGTGGGCAATATGGATCAGCCGGAAAGCTGGCTCCCGTCCGATCTCGCTGTCGTCTACGGTACCGGCTCAACAATTGACCTGCTCGCTTGGTGGCTGGCCCATGACGAGGCTTATTCGGCGGACGAGATCGCCGCGATTCTCGACCGGCTGATCATCGCTCCGTTGCTAGATGGCAGGACGCTGCCACGATCTACCGCCGGGTAAGGCGCGTCCGCCATTCACTTGCCCGCAATCAGCTTGGCCTTATCGGCATGTCGCACCGGAAATTACGGCCCGACATAATGTATGGGCAAACCGACTGGCACACGCTAGATTTGCGCGTATCTGGAATGCCGAAGAGCGCCAATGTTCAAGGGAAAAGGATTTATCATGAACAGATTGCTTCTCGCCGCCGCCGCCGCGTCGGCCACGCTTGTTGCCGCTCCCGCATATGCCGTCGATCCTCCGGCTGCCGTGGCCCCAGCCGTTCACAAGATGTCAACTGCTGACACCACCATTGGCGACCTCCTCGACAACCCGGCAGCCAAGGCCGTGCTGATGAAGCATGTGCCGGCAATGGCGAGCAATTCCCAGATTGAAATGGCGCGCTCGATGACTCTCAAGCAGATCCAGCCGATGGCTGGCGATGCGCTGTCAGACGAATTGCTCGCCAAGATCGACATGGATCTCGCGGCGATCAAGTAAGCTTGCCAATTGGTTAGCAGGAGGCAGCATGGAAGAAGATACGGTTGATACCGTGAGCTTCACAGTGAATGGTCAGCCGCAACGGGTCGAAGCCTATTCTTCGACCCCGCTGCTGTGGGTGCTCCGCGATCATCTCGGGATGACCGGAACCAAATATGGGTGCGGCATCGCGCAGTGCGGTGCCTGCACGGTCCATGTGAACGGCGAGGCGGTCCGCAGCTGCCAACTCCCGCTCAGCGGCCTTGCAGGTGCTGACGTAACTACGATCGAGGGTCTTGCCGCGCATGGCGGCGAGACCCTCCAGCGCCTGTGGGCCGAGATGAACGTGCCGCAATGCGGCTATTGCCAGGCCGGCATGCTGATGGCCGCTGCCGACCTGCTCAAGAACAAGCCTAAGCCAAGCGACGCCGATATCGACACCGCGATAACCAACATCTGCCGCTGCGGCACCTATCCCCGTATCCGCGCAGCAATCAAGCGCGCGGCGGGAGTTGCCGCATGACTGCTATTGCTGTTGATCGGCGCCAGTTCCTCATCACGACCGGCGTGGTCGCTGGCGGCATGGCGCTCGCGCTTTCCCCAGCCGAAGCGGCGACGACAGCCGCCCCGCCCCTGCCGTGGGCCCCGGATGCAGCACAGGGATATGAATTCACCCCCTGGATCGAAATCGCTCCTGACAGCACCGTCACCGTCCGCGTCCCGAACCCGGAATCGGGCAATGGCACGATGACCCAGATGGCGATGAACGTCGCCGAAGAGCTGGGCTGCTCCTGGAAGGACATCAGGGTCGAGATCGCCTCGATCAACCGCAACTACGCCGAAAACCACGTCTACACCAAAGGCTCGCTGCCGTTCTTCGGCGGGCATGGCACTGATAAGGTGCGCATGGCGCACACCATGCGGCTTGGCGCTGCCGCGCGCGAGCGGCTGAAAGCAGCGGCGGCGGCGCGGTGGAGTGTCCCGGCCTCGGAAATAACGGCGGCGGAATCCATGCTCACCCATGCCGCCAGCAAACGCAGCCTGCGCTATGGCGAAGTCGCTGCCGAGGCCGCGAAGACTTCGCTGCTGGCCGAGCCCGAACTCAAGCCGCAGGCCGAATGGACGCTGCTCGGCAAGGCCAGCCCGGCGAAGCTTTCGATCCCCGCCATCGCCAATGGCACGGCGGTCTACGGCATCGATGTCAAATTGCCCGGGATGGTCCACGCGGCGCTCAAACAGGTGCCAGTGATGGGCGGGCGACTGAAGAGCTTCAAGGCCGATGCCGTGAAGCACATGCCGGGGGTGCGCGCGGTTATCGCCATTGATCCTGCCAATTCGCGGAAGTCACCGATCAAGGATGAAACCAGCTTCGGCCTCAAGGGTACAACCGAAGTCCAGCACGCCGTCGCCGTCATTGCCGACCATTTCTGGCAGGCGAAGATGGCGCTCGAAGCCCTGCCGGTGGAATGGGACCTGGGCAGCGGCACGCACTATCGCGACCAGACCGACATCTACCAAGGCATGCGCTCGATCCGCGATACCGGCGAAGGCAAGGTTGTGCTCAAGAAGGGCGATGTCGCGGCTGCCAGTGGCAAACGCGTGGTCGAAGCCGAATATCTCAGCCCTTATGGCGAAAACGCAGTGATGGAACCGCTCGGCGGCACTGTGCTGGTCACTGCCGATACCTGCGAAGTCTGGTGCGCGACGCAGGATACCATGCAGGCCTTCTGGGTCAGCGTCGATGAAACCGGCCTCGCCCCGGCGCAGGTCAAAATCCACGGCACTGCGATGGGCGGCAATTTCGGGCGCCGCACCCAGGCCGAGGATATCCGCATGGCAGTGGCCGTTGCCCGCCAATATCCGGGAGTTCCGGTAAAGACGATCTGGACCCGCGAGGAAATGTTTCGTCAGGGCCGCTATCGCACGCCGATCTCGACCAGGTTTCGCGCCGTGCTCGACGATGCCACCGGCCTGCCGCAGGCTGTCTCGGGTGATTTGTGCTTTGCCGGTGACCGACCGCTGTTCCAACTCACCCAGGGCTATGCGGATCCGCCCTATTTCAACAGCGGCGCAATCCCGAACGTCAATCTCACCACGATCAATTTCCCCGTGCACATCCTGAACGGTGCCTATCGCGGGCCGTGCTTCAATTCCAACGCCTTCATCACCGAAACCTTCATCGACGAATGTGCTTATGCGGCCGGCATCGACCCGGTCCAATACCGGCTGTCGCTGCTCGCCAAGTGGGAAAAGCCGTGGAGCGATGTGCTGAAGCTGGCTGCCGAAAAAGCGGGCTGGGGCCAGAAACTGCCGAGGGGCGAAGGCCTGGGCATTGCCATCACCAACTGGCCGATGGCGACCATTCCGCACTTCGGCTCGACCATGGCCACCGTGGCGCGAGTCGCAGTCAGCAAGGATGGCACAGTCGCAGTTAAGCGTATCGACATTGCGTTCGATTGCGGCAAGGTCGCAAATGCCGACGCAGTGCGCGCGCAGATCGAAGGCGGCACCCTGTTCGGCCTGAACATGACTTTGAATGAGGAAGTGACGATCAAGAATGGCGCGATTGTCGAAGGTAATTATGACGAATATCCGATGCTGCGCATGGGCGACAGCCTGCCGGAAATTCACATCCACTTCGAGGCGCTGTCTGGCCATGACCGCTTCGACCTTATGGGCGAACTACCGGTCGGGCCAATCGGGCCTGCAGTCGGCAATGCAATCTATTCAGCTACCGGCAAGCGCCTGCGCGCTACGCCGTTCAGGAAACAGGATTTGAGTTGGACATGAACCGCAAAACTTACCTACTTGCCCCCGCCGCCGCGCTGATCGGCATGGCCAGCGCTTACCCTGCCGCCGGCGGGCCCGCTCCCGATGGGGCTCAGCTTTTCCAGCAACGCTGCGCCGCCTGCCACACCGTTGTCCCCGGCGCGCGCACGACGCTGGCACCCAATCTGGCCGGGCTGCTGAACCGCAAGGCAGCTTCGACCGCGTTCAACTATTCGCCCGCGCTGAAGGCTTCGAACCTCACCTGGACCCGTGCCAATCTAGATCGTTACCTCACCGGGCCGGGGCAAATGGTGCCCGGCACCCGGATGGTGATCTCGATCTCCAATCCGGCGCAGCGCGCTGCCGTCCTCAACTACATCACGACTCGGCCTGCCCGTTAAGCCATGTCTGCGCCGGTTATCGCAGGCGCAGATTGGCCGACCTTTGGCTGGAGCGACGATATCCGTCCGGCGTTGGGTGCAGCCTTGGCAGCAGGGCGCGCTGCCGTGCTTGCAACACTGTTCAAGGTCGAAGGCAGCGCCCCGCGCGGCCCCGGCGCGCAAATGCTGTTCGACGGTGATCGGGCCAGCGGCTATTTCTCAGGCGATTGCATCGAAGGCGATGTCGCGTCGCACGCCGCTGAAGTTCTCGGCACCGGGCAGAGCCAGGTGCTGCATTATGGCATGGGCAGCCCGTGGATCGACATCCGCCTGCGCTGCGGCGGCGCGCTGCACGTGCTGGTCGAGCGGATCGCCGCGGACAGCACAGCAGCGCACGAACTGCTCGCCTGCGCCGCCGCGCGCCGTCCTTGCCTGTGGTCCAGCGACGGCAGCGACCAGCGCGTTGAGCCCGGCGCAGGTTCGCTGCTCGCTCTGACGCAAGAGCCGCTGCGCATTGCCCGCCGGTTCGATCCGCCGCGCCGCCTGATCGTCTCGGGCGGCGATCCGGGCGCGCTGGCGCTGGCGCGGCTGGCTGGCGAAGCCAATTTCGAGACGATCCTCGTGCGCCCCGATGGCCCCGATGCGCCGCCGCCCTTTCCGGTCGCGCGCTATTTGCGCGATCCGGTTGAAACAGCGCTGGCCGCGATCGGCGTCGACCGCTGGACTGCGTTCGTCGGCGCGACCCACGAGGACCACCACGACCTGCCCGCTTGCCTTCATGCGTTGCGCCGCGATGCTGCCTGGACCGGGATGATCGGCGCCAAGTCTCGCGCCGCCGGGCGGCTCGCAGCGCTGCGAGCCGCTGGTGCCAGCGCGGAAGAATTGGCGCATTTGCATCTCTCGCCGGGCATAGCCGGGCTCGGCAAGGCGCCCTGGGAAGTGGCCACCGGCATTCTCGCCGAGATCATGCAAGCGATGAACCCGGCGCGGGACCGGGCGTGAACTTTGCTGCAATCGTGCTCGCTGCCGGTGCCGGACGGCGGTTTGGCGGCAACAAGCTTTCCTCCTCTTTCAAAGGTGAGCCGCTGTTGGCTCATACCCTGCGCGCCGCAAGCGCTGCCCCGGTCAGCCGCGTCATTGTTGTCTGCCCGCCCGCCTTTGACACTGCCGCGTGGCCCGATGTCGAAACCGTTCGCATTGCCAGCCCCGAACTCTCCGCGTCGCTCAAGGCCGGAGTCGCGGCGGCCGAAGGTGCGGACGGTTTCTTCATCTTCCTCGGCGACATGCCCTTGGTGCCCCTCGACATTGCGGCAGAGCTTGCGGCAAACCTTGGCAAGAACCTGGCTGCCATGCCGCGCTGGCAGGGCCAGCCCGGGCACCCGGTTCTGCTTTCCGTCCGCGCTTTGCCGATGATCGCCGGACTTGAGGGCGATCAGGGCGCAGGACCGCTGCTGAAAGGACGCGAGGATGTTGCCTTCGTCGATTGTGCAGACGAAGGTGTGATGCTGGATGTAGACCGCGCGGAAGATATCGCCCGGCTGGAAAATCGCGGAGTATCCCGGTCATGAAAACGCTTGCACGGCAATAACGAGGACAAGGACAGGGCAACCCGCGATGCGGCGGAATATTATGCGCGCCGCGCCGAACGCGGTGCAGGCGGGCAAGCTCGACCAGGCCATACCAACCGTCTGTTGAATTGACCCTTTACCGTCTCCCCGGACTTGATCCGGGGTCCAGCTGCCTTTCTACAGCCTTGCGGCTGCTCGCGGCGTCACAGAAGAAAAGCGGGGCCCCGGATCAAGTCCGGGGAGACGAGTCAAGGAACTGGGCAATTGGTATCAAGCCGTTTTCGTCCCCGATCATAGCTGATCCTTGCGGGCGCATATCCACGAGTGAAGCGCGCGGTGATCAGGCCGCCACTTCGCCCGCATCCGGCCAGTCAGCCAGCCGTCTTGCCCCGCGATTGAAAAACAGCGTCGGCAATTTCACCAGCATAAGCAGCTTGTGGATAGACCAATCCGCAAGCTTCTCGTTCCACTTGCCCCGCGCCCGGCCTTGCCGCTCCAGCCAGTGCCGATAGGGCAGGAAGTGGCTCGGCTCATCGGCATGGATAATCGTGAAGATCCGCGTCATCACCGGATCGGCGAGGACCATGCGATTGCGCAGCAGCACTTCGACCTGGGCAAACCCGCGCTGTTCAGTGAGCATGATGACCCGGCACAGACGCTCGAACGCGGCACCATCGGCAATCACTGCGCTGGTATCGAGATCATCGATCTTGCAACCGAATACGCGCTGGATGAAGTGATCGATGTGGCCGCACGATCGATCCACGGCCAAAGGCATGCGACCGCGCCGTTCAAACCAGCGCTTGAACATCACATAGTGTTTGCGCTCGTCCGCCCGGTGACTGGCAACGGCCTCGATGAACTCAGCTTCGCCCGGGCAGCGCGCGCGCGCCGCTTCAAGCACCCGGTCAAGCGCCGTGTAACCGCGATGCTCGTTGTAAAGATAGATCGACGCAACGACCTCGAGATAACGATCCCGCAACCGCGCGCCGATGCGATCCTGAAAACCCTGATTTCCCCCCGCCTGAACGGCGGTCACGGCGCTCTCCTTACTTGGCCAGCTCGGTCTCGATCGCCGAGACCATTTCAGGATCGTCCGGCGTCATCGCCGGCGAGAAGCGCGCGGCAACCTTGCCATCCTTGCCGATCAGAAACTTTTCGAAGTTCCACAGCACTTCGGGGTCTTCCGTCGGCGTCATGCCATAGCCCCGCAGGCGTTCGCGCCAGCCAGCTGCATCGCCCTGCTTGTCGGGCATGGCTTCGGTCAGCGCGGCATAGAGCGGCTGCTTTGCGGGACCCGTGACATCGGCCTTCGCGAACAGCGGGAAACTGACGCCATAGTTGGCCTTGCAGAACTGGGCGATTTCCTCGTGGCTGCCGGGTTCCTGCGCGCCAAAATCGTTGGCGGGAAAACCGAGCACTTCAAAGCCTGCGTCCTTCTTCTGTTCGTAGAGCTTCTCCAGCCCCTCGTATTGCGGCGTCAGCCCGCACTTGGACGCGACATTGACCACCAGCAGGACCTTGCCCGCGTGGTTGGCGAGACTGTCGCTGCTACCGTCAATGCGGGTCAGCGGGATTGCGGTAAGATCGGCCATTTGTTACTCTCCTGTCGTGCAATGCGGCAGTCTATCGCCCCAGAGCAAATCTCGCCAGCCCAATCCGACAGCGAAGCGCAAGTTAATCCCGCTGCCCGCAGTTTTGTGCCCACGGCAAAGAATCTCAGTGACATTGCCAAGGCAATCAGCATATCGCCCAGCCAGGGCTGGGAAATTCCGGCCGTACTCTGGGAGAGACTACAGCCATGACAATCCTGCCCGAAGGCATGCTCATCATCGATGGAAAAATCCGCCAGGCTGAAGGCGGCGCGACCTATGACAACATCGGCCCGTGGACAGGCGAAGTAGTCGGCAAGGCCGCCGATGCCAGCGCCAACGATGTCGAAGAAGCGATTGCCTCAGCACGCCGCGCCTTCGACACCACCGATTGGTCGACCAACCACGAAAAGCGCTTTGCCCTGGTCAAGAAGCTGCACGAGCTGTTTCTCGCCAACATGGACCGGCTGGTCGCCATTGCCCGCCACGAAGTCGGTGCGCCAATGGGCGCAGTGCACGGCGCGCAAGTGTCGCAATGCATCGGTGCCTGGTCCGATCTGATGGCAGTCTACCCAAAGCTTGAGTGGGAGAGGGACGGCGGCGAAAAGGAGGCTTATGGCTTCGTCACAAAGCGCAAGGTCGTGCAGGAAGCGATCGGCGTGGTCGGCGCGATCACGCCGTGGAACTTCCCGCTGTTCGTCAATGCCGAAAAGGTCGTCTCGGCCCTGCTGGCAGGTTGCACCGTGATCCTCAAGCCCGCACCCGATACCCCGCTGGCCGGCACCATCTTCGGCGAGCTTGCGCTTGAAGCGGGCATCCCCGCCGGCGTGCTCAACGTCATCACCGGCAGCGATCCGGCGATGGCTGGCGAAATGCTGGTGACCGACCCGCGCGTCGACCTGATCACCTTTACCGGCTCGACCTCAATCGGCCGCCACATCATGAAGCAGGGCGCAGATACGCTGACCCGGGTGTTTCTGGAACTCGGCGGCAAGTCGGTCAATATCGTGCTGGAAGACGAACCCAACTTCGCACAGGTCGTCGCCCAATCGATCCTGGTGTTCCATGCCGGACAAGGTTGCGCGGTGCAGAGCCGCCTGCTGGTGCCCAAGAGCCGGGAGGAAGAAGCCAAGGCGGTACTCAAGGCGACCTATGATGCCTATTCGACCCAATGGGGCGATTTCGAGGCTCCGGCCTGCACGATGGGCCCAGTGGTTTCGGAAAAGCAACTTGGCCGGGTCAAGGCCTATGTCGACATTGGCGTTGCAGAAGGCGCAACCCTGCTTGCGGGTGGAAAGCTGCGCCCCGATATGGGCTCTGGCTGGTTCATCGAGCCGACCTGCTTCGTCGACGTCAACAACGACATGCGCATTGCCCGCGAAGAAATCTTCGGCCCGGTGCTGGTCGTCATCCCGTTCGAGGACGAGGAAGACGCGATCCGCATTGCCAATGACAGCATTTATGGCCTGTCGGGCGGGGTGTGGTCGGCCAGTCTCGACCGCGCGATGAATGTTGCCCGGCGCATCCGCAGCGGCACCATCGGCGTCAACGGCGGCGCGCCGATCAGCGGCGATCTGCCGTTTGGTGGCTACAAGCATTCAGGCATCGGCCGCGCCTGGGGCATTCCGGGGATCGAGGAATATCTCGAAACCAAGGTAATCGGTTACCGCGACTGAATTTTTGCTGCGGCAGGTTGACCGGTGCGTCCTGATGGCCGAGCGCGCATCAGGACGCAGGTCGCGGGCGCCGGGCAATACTCTGGCTGACCTATTTTCCATTGACCTTGAAACATGCGCAGTGGAAAGCCGTTGCCAGGCCATGATATTTAACCATCTTTTGCACGCGAAGTACGCCACGTTTTGGCTGGCCAGCAGTCTGGCTGCGGCCACGCTGCTCTCGTCCTGCAGCACTCTGCCCCGCCTCGGCCAGAATGTGCCGCTCCGCGCGGCAGACACAGTGGCCGCGCAGCAGAGCCTTCGGCCGCAGGGCACTGCCAGCTGGCCCGTCGAAGGCTGGTGGCGCGCCTATGGCGATGCCCAGCTTGAGGCGCTTATCGAGGAAGGCCTGCGCAATTCGCCTGATATCGCCACTGCCGCCGCGCGGCTGCGCCGGGCTGCCGCGCAAGCGCAGGAGGAAGGCGCGAAGCTGCAGCCTTCACTTGATGCAACCGCGTCAATCGGTGGCGAAAAGCAGAGCCTGAACAATGGCTTTCCCGAACAGTTCATCGCGCTGCTGCCGCAAGGTTTTCAGGACAATGCCCGTATCGGTGTCGATCTGGAGTTCGATCTCGACCTGTGGGGCAGGAATCACGCTGCGCTGGCCGCAGCCACTTCCGACGTCCGTGCCGCCGCCATCGAGGCCGCCCAGGCGCGGTTGATACTGGCGACCACGATTGCTGCTGCCTATGCCGATCTCGCCCGGCTGTTCGATTCCCGTGATATACGCGAAAGTGCGGTAAATATTCGCGTTGCCTCCGAAAAGCTGGTCACCGACCGCGAGGCCAACGGTCTCGAAAACCGGGGCAATGTCCGCCAGGCCCAGGCCGAAACACTTGGCGCGAAGAGCGAACTGGCCCATGCCAATGAACTGATCGTACTGCGCCAGCACCAGTTGGCGACGCTGGTCGGCGCTGGCCCCGATCGCGGTCTCGCAGTCGTTCGGCCTGCCCTCGCCGCTGACTTGCCAACTGGCCTGCCCGACGCAGTTACCACCGATCTGATCGGTCGCCGCCCCGACATTGCCGCGGCGCGCGAACGGGTCGAGGCCGCAGCCAAGCGCGTCGCCGTTGCCCGGGCCGATTTCTATCCCTCGGTTCGCCTCTCCGCAATGGCGGGCCTCCAGGCTGTCGGCATTGGCAAACTGTTCGAAAGCAATTCGACCTTCGGCAGCGCCGGCCCCGCGATCAGCCTGCCGCTGTTCCATGGTGGCGCACTTCGCGGACGCTTCCGCGGTGCTGCCGCGACCTATGACGAAGCGTCGGCGACCTATAACCAGACCGTGCTTTCTGCCTACAGCCAGGTCGCCGATGCGGTCGCCTCCCGGCGGACCAACTCCGCAAGACTGGCCGGCGCACGCAAGGCGCTGGCGGCCGGTGAGGAAGCCTATGCGATCGCCAGATTGCGCTATGAAGGCGGACTCTCGCCCTATATCGATGTGCTGAATATCGAAGACAGGCTGCTGAGCGTGCGGGTTGCGGTGGCCGAACTGGTCGCCGCCAACCGCACCACCGACATCGCATTGATCCGAGCACTGGGCGGCGGCTATGATCCCGACATCAAGCTTGCCAAGGCTGATCCCAGATGAATGACGCCACTATGGATACCGCTGCGCTGGACGCCGAAGCCGAGGCGGCGGCCGCGCGTGACAGCCAGAAGCAGACGCGCCGCATCTGGCTGACGCGGCTTGGCCTGATCGTGCTGGTCGCTATCCTTGCCTATGCCGCCTGGTATTTGCTGATCGGACGAAATTCGGTCAGCACCGACAATGCCTATGTCGGTGCCGAGATCGCGCAAGTGACCCCGCTGGTTGCAGGCGCAGTGACTGAAGTCGCAGTCAAGGACACCCAGGCGGTGAAGGCAGGCGATGTCCTGCTCCGGCTCGATCCGGCCAATGCCGCGATTGCCGTTGCCCAGGCGCAGGCCGACCTTGCGACAGCCCGGCGCAAATTCCGCCAGGCTGTTGCCAGCAACGACGCTCTTGCGGCGCAGGTCTCGTCGCGTGCTGCGATGATTACGTCAGCCCGCGCCCAGCTGGCAGAAGGGCAGGCCAATCTCGACAAGGCGCAAATCGACGCCAGTCGACGTCAGCGCCTCGCTGCCAGTGGCGCAGTGTCGGGCGAAGAACTGACATCCTCGCGCCAGGCGCTTGCCAGCGCCCGCGCAGCGCTCGCTGCCGCGCAGGCCGGTATTGCCCAAGCCGAATCAAACAGGGTATCCGCTGAGGGCGAACTCGCCGCTAGCACCGCGCTGGTGGCCGGCTCGACCGAGGCGACAGATCCGGCAGTCATGGCGGCCATGTCGAAACTCCAGTCCGCGCAGCTCGATCTGGAGCGTACAACTATCCGCGCGCCCATCGCCGGGATCATCACCCGCCGGCAGGTCCAGCTGGGCCAACGGGTAACGCAAGGCCAGCCGGTGATGAGCATTGTGCCAACAACACAAGTCTATATCGACGCCAATTTCAAGGAGCGCCAGTTGCGCAGGGTGCGTCCGGGGATGCTGGCGACGGTCACCGCCGATCTCTATGGTTCGAGCGTAGTCTATCGTGGCAAGGTCGCCGGAATCGGCGGCGGCACCGGTGCTTCGATGGCAATGATCCCGGCTCAGAACGCCACCGGCAACTGGATCAAGGTGGTCCAGCGCCTGCCGGTGCGGATCGAGCTCGATCCCAGGGACCTTGCCGCCCATCCGCTGCGCGTCGGCCTCTCGACCGAAGTCGAGATCGACATCACCGGCAACTGACCCGACGTGGCAGATCAATTCGACATTGCCGCGAACCTGACCCCGGCCCAGCTGCGGCTAGCCGCGGTTATCCTGGGCTTCAGCAATTTCATCGTTGTGCTCGATATGACTGTTGCGAATGTTTCGGTGCCGCACATCGCTGGCAGCCTCGGCGTTTCGACGAGCCAGGGCAGCTGGGTAATCACCTCCTATTCGGTCGCAGAGGCGATCTGCGTGCCACTGACCGGATGGCTGGTCCAGCGGTTCGGCGCAGTACGCCTCTATCTGTTTGCCATGGCAGGTTTCGGCCTGTTCTCGCTGCTTTGCGGAATTTCGCAAACGCTGGCGATGATCGTCGTCGCCCGCATTGCGCAAGGCCTGTGCGGTGGCCTGCTGATGCCAATTTCGCAGACCTTGCTGATGCGAATATTCACCGGCGCAAACCGCCCAAAAGCGATGCTGCTGTCGGCGATGACGACGATGTTGGGCCCGGCCTTCGGCCCCAACATCGGCGGGCTGATCAACGATTACATGAGCTGGCACTGGGTGTTCCTGGTCAACCTGCCGTTTGTCGCAGTGTGCCTGGTGACAGT
>JBDSSP010000180.1:0-14706 GCA_039928735.1 Novosphingobium sp.
TGGCGGCAGACGAAATCGCGCTCGCGCTGGAGCGCCATGCGACTTCAAAATTGCCGGACGAGGCCATCGAACTGGTATCCACCCTCGGCTTTCGCGGCGAGGCGCTGCCGTCGATCGCCAGCGTTGCCCGGCTCACTATCGAGAGCCGGGTGCGCGTCCTTCGACAAGCTCAGGATGAGCCGGGGGCAGGCGGATGGCGGCGCGTGATCGATCACGGCGAAGTCGCGGACAGTGGCCCCGCCGCTTTGCCGCCGGGAACGCGCATCAAGGTTGAGCAATTGTTCGCCAAGGTGCCCGCGCGGCGCAAATTCCTGCGCAGCCCCCGCGCCGAATATGCCGCCTGCCTCGATGTGGTACGCCGCCTGGCCATGGCCCGGCCCGAGATCGGCTTCACGCTTGAACACGATGGTCGCCGCACCCTGGCTGTGCAGCCGGGCGAAACGCTGGCCGGACGGGTTGCGCGGATTGTCGCGCGTGAACTGGCCGAGGACGGCGTGCTGATCGATGTTGAGCGGGGCGCGGCGAAGCTGACCGGAGTCGCGGGTCTGCCGACCTTCAACCGCGGCGTCGCCGATCACCAGTACCTTTTCGTCAACGGCCGCCCTGTCAAGGATCGGCTGCTGATCGGCGCAGTGCGCGGGGCCTATGCCGACATGCTGGCGCGCGACCGCCACGCTGTGCTGGCGCTGTTCATTGAGCTCCCGGCAGAGGAAGTCGACATCAATGTCCACCCCGCCAAGACCGAAGTGCGCTTTCGCGATCCGGCCTTCGTGCGCGGGCTGATCGTCAGCGGGCTTCGCCATTCGCTGGAAGGCGCGGGGCAGCGCAGCGCGCAGTCGCCTTCAGTAACCGCGATGAGCAACTGGACGTCCGAGCCCGTGGCACTGGCGCCGAGCTTGCACACGTTGTTCGCGCGCGAATACGCGCCATCGCGCGTCAGCGAGGCTGGACAGGCGTGGCGCGGCTATGAAGCCGCAATTCTCGCTCTCCCGACCGCGCGTGCCGAACCGGCGGAAGACGTTTCGGCGGAGGCCGCGCAATACCCGCTCGGCGTCGCGCGAGGTCAGGTGGCCGGAACCTATATTGTTGCCGAAGCGCAAGATGGCCTGATCCTTGTCGACCAGCACGCCGCACATGAGCGGCTGGTTTTGGAGCGGCTGCGCGCGGCAGGGGCAGGGGACAAGGCTGGCGCGGCACAGGCGCTGCTGCTTCCCGAAGTGGTCGAACTCGACGAGCCCAGCTGCGACCGGCTGGAGGATAGCGCTGCGCAGCTGGCGGGCTACGGCCTGGCGCTGGAACGGTTCGGCCCCGCCGCCATGCTGGTCCGCGCGGTTCCAGCTGCACTGGCCTCGGGCGATGTCCAGGCGCTGGTCCGCGATGTCGCCGACGATCTGGCGCAGAATGGTGATGCGCTGCTGCTGGACGAACGGCTCGATCATGTGCTGGCGACGATGGCTTGCCACGGCTCGGTGCGCGCGGGGCGGGCGCTGTCGGTGGCTGAAATGAATGCTTTGCTGCGCGAAATGGAACGCACTCCGCGTTCTGGCCAATGCAACCACGGTCGCCCGACATGGGTTAAGCTGGCGCATGGTGATATTGAGAAGCTGTTCGGCCGGAGATGAGAGGGGAGCCGTATCGTCCCCTTTCGCGTGTATTTACTTTCGCCGATCCGGAACCAACTCTGCAGGGGCGGGTTAACTCAGGGATGGTCGCAACCCACCGGTTTTCCCGAACTCTCACCTGCCTCTTGAAGGCGGCGACGGCAGTTCTTCCCTTGGCGCTGGCAATTGGCTGTTCGGATAAAGAGAGCAAGGCGCGCCGCAATGCCGCCGAGGATGCAAGAGCAATTGCGGCGGTCGAAGCGGCGCAGAAGGTTTTGCCGCCGGTCGATTTTGTGACCTTGCAGCCCATCGCGGAAAGCAATGGGGAGCCGTGCACATTCAATTTTCCGGCCTCGGCGAAGCCGCCGGTGTTCCGCTTTGGCCCTGATGCAGGCCAGGTAATGATCGATGGCAATGTCAAAGGCTTCGCTGCCGATCATGGCAGCATCGAAGTCTATCCGGGGGTGCGACAGGAATACGACGGCAAGGAATTCAGCTTGCAGGTCCAGATCGACGCCGACGATCCCGCCAATCGCGGGAATGCGCATTATTGGCCGGCAAAAATCACCATGTCAGACCGATACGAGCGTCCCGTGTTTCACGGAGTGGGCCTGGTGACATGCAGCGGCGCCGCGAAACCGGCGGCCCTCCTCAGCTCCTCCGTGGACGGGCAAAAGAGACCGCGCTGAAACAGTTGCGCTCGGCTCAACGTCCCAAAGTCAGCTTCCCAAACAGCGTGTATTGCAGCGGGTGCTTGCCATAAAAGGCATCGAGCGCAGCGGGTTTGGCAAAGGTGTCCACTGATCCGCCCAGCGCCAGCTCGAACGGCCCCAGCGGAATACGTCGGGCATAGCCGAGTTGGAATTTGGTGACGCGAAAAGTCTGGTCGTGCAACGGGTGCGCATGATCGGGGAACAGCTCGTTGTTGGCGACATTTTCGATGCGGGTGAACACCGAATTGTGCCGGTCCAGATCCCAATTCGCCTCGCCCAGCCACGCGGTGGTGGTGCCGCCGGGCACTTGTTTCTTGGCGGCAAAGCCCAACATGGCGGACAGGCCCCGGCGATTGGCATAATGGGCTGAGACGATGGTCTTGTGCTGGTCCACGCCGGGTTCGACATTGAACTCGGGTTCCTTCAGCTGTCCATAGCTCGCTTCCACTGCCCACTGCGGCGAGGGATTCCACGTCGCCCGCACCGACCAGCTGTCGAAGCGCATTTTCTCCAGATCCCAGCGCCGCTCGTCCGGCTCGCGCCCGGTGAACACCGAACCTTCAAGCTGAAAGTGCCGGGAGGCGAGGCCGACCGTGGCGACGCCGTAGGTGATGTGGGTCGAATCGAACCAGTGATGGGTGATCGGCGGCTCCGGATTATATTTCGCCGAGCTGCGATGCATGAAGGCACTGGGGCCAAGCGCAGGTTCGCCGACCGGGCCGCCATAGAGGTAGGCGGTGCCGAAGCTGGTGTTGACATCGACCCGCGCGGTCAGTTCCATAAACAGGTCATGCGGGTGCTGGCGGTCAACCAGCGGTTTTCCGCCTGCGGTTTCGCCTGTGGCGAACAAGTTCGGATAGCCGTTTGCCTGCATCAGCGGTTCGAGGCTGAACATCGATTTGAACTGGACGCGGCCCCAGTCGGTATCTCGCTCGGCCATCACCATGGCCATTGAGGTTGCATAGACCTTGTCGTCACCGCGCGGGCCGGTGGCCTTGGTGTATTGGGTTGAGATCGAGCCGTGGGCCATCAGCATCCAGTCGCCGGACATGGTCATCAGGCCGTGGTGACTGCCTTCCCATCCCGGGAGGCGCGAAGTGCCTGAGCCCTCAGCTGTCAATTTAGGATCAGCCATGATTACATCCGTTGGCTTTTCCATCGCCCCGTGATCCATCCCCGGCATGTTCGGGTCCATCGCCTGTGCAAAGGCAGGCGAGGCGAAGAGGGCGAGGGTAAGGGCGATAAATCCTCCCCGAGCTTGTCTCGGGGAGGTGGCAGCGCGTAGCGCTGACGGAGGGGCTCTTTCTGCGGTTCGACGCTGCGCCGATAGGAGACCTATTGCCCCTCCGTCACGCCTTCGGCGCGCCACCTCTTCGAGCAAGCTCAAGGAGGATTTAGATAATCCAGCTTTTCGCGAGGAGGCGGATTTAGACATTGAACTTGAAATGCAGCACATCGCCATCCTGCACCACATATTCCTTGCCTTCCTGTCGCAACTTGCCCGCTTCCTTCGCACCGGCCTCACCGCCCAGCGCCACATAATCATCATAGGCTATTGTCTCGGCGCGGATGAACCCGCGCTGCATGTCCGAATGAATTTCGCCCGCCGCATCCGGCCCCTTGGCGCCTTTGTGCACCGTCCAGGCGCGGGCTTCCTTGGGGCCGACAGTGAAGAAGGTGATCAGGTGGAGCAGATCGTATCCTGAGCGGATGATGCGGGCGAGACCGGTTTCATGCAGGCCCATTTCCTCGAGGAACACCATGCGGTCGGCATCGTCCATCCCGGTCAGCTCGCTCTCGATGGCGGCCGAGACGATTACCGCATTTGCGCCCTCGGCTTTGGCCTTGGCGAACACCGCAGCAGAAAATGCGTTACCTTCTGCTGCCGCCTCTTCCTCGACGTTGCTGACATAGAGCACCGGCTTTGCAGTAAGCAATTGCGCCTGATTGAACACGCGCAGTTCCTCTTCGTCCTGGGGCCGGGCAAGGCGGGCCGGCTTGCCTTCGCGCAGCAACTCCAGCGCGGGGAGCAGCACGGACGCGATCAGCTTGTTCTCCTTGTCGCCCTGCGCCGCCTTTTTCTGCGCCGCTGGAACCCGCTTTTCCAGGCTTTCGAGGTCGGACAACATCAGCTCGGTCTCGACTGTATCAGCGTCGCTGACCGGATCGATCTTGTTGTCGACATGCTGGATGTCGGGATTTTCGAAGCAGCGCAGCACATGGATGATCGCATCGACCTCGCGGATATTGCCGAGAAACTGGTTGCCCAGCCCTTCGCCCTTGCTGGCCCCGCGCACGAGACCGGCAATATCGACGAAACCGAGCTGGGTCGGAATGATCTTCTGGCTGCCCGCGATCCGCGCCAGCTCGTCAAGCCGGGGATCGGGCACACCGACATTGCCGACATTGGGCTCGATCGTGCAGAATGGATAGTTCGCCGCCTGCGCCGCCTGCGTCTCGGTCAGAGCATTGAACAGGGTCGATTTGCCGACATTGGGCAGGCCGACGATACCGCATTTGAAACCCATGGGGACGCTCCGAAACTTGATCCGGGGCCGATAGGGCGATGCGGCCACGATTGCTAGGGCCGGCGGCTGATGGGCCGGCAAATTGCCCTCGGAATTTGGCATTGTGCCGCCGCGCAAGCCCGTTATGTCATTCGTTCAGCCTGATTGCTGCGATCAGCTTGGGGATTCGCCATGAACGAATCAGTCAAAACGAGCGGTGCCGCGCCGTAACCGGTTCAGACCGGCCTGAGCGTTTCGATGACGCCCTCAGGCTGGATGCAGGCAATCGCATCGCCCGGCACCACCTCGCCGCCGCAAGTGACAATTCCCATCACGCCCGCCTTGCGAATCAGTTCGCCAGCGGCGTCGCGGCCCAGCGTTGCCGCCATCAGGCCGGGCATGAAGCGGTCCATCTGAACGCACGGATTTCGCAGGCCCGTCAATTCCACCACAGCATTGGCTCCAAGCCCTAGGCGCGTGGCGCGAGGCAGCGCGATGAGATCGAGGCCCTGGGTCAGGATATTCTCGCCAAGATCGCCGGGATTAAGTTCAAATCCCGCAGCGCGCAGTTCGCCGAGAAGTTCAAGGGGGAGCAAATGCACCTGGCGCAAATTGGGCAGCGCCGGATTCCAGCGTCGCCGCGAGCGATGCTGCACTGTCTCGCCAAAATGGCCGTCACTCTCCACACCCCGGCCCTCGACCAGCATGATCGACAATTGTGGTGACTTGGAAAACCGGTGGCCTTTGCGCGAAGCTACCGCGACGACGCGGCCATCAAGCATCGTTCTGCCGCACAGCCACATCGCTCATGAACCGCACATCATCGCCTTTGGCCAGCCATTCGGCCTCCGCCGCCACGGCCCCCAGCATATCGGCCAGCGGGTCCAGTTCGGCCTTGGCATAGTTTCCCAGCACATAGCCGGTCACCCGGTCCTTGTGCCCGGGATGGCCGATGCCCAGCCGCACCCGGCGGAAATCTGGCCCCAGATGCTGGTCGATGGAGCGCAGGCCGTTGTGCCCGGCAGTGCCACCGCCCTGCTTTACCTTGACCTTGAATGGCGCGAGGTCGAGCTCGTCGTGGAATACGGTGAGCGCGCCGGTGTCGAGTTTGTAGAAGCGCAGCGCCTCGCCGACCGAGCGGCCACTTTCGTTCATGAATGTGGCCGGCTTGAGCAGGATAATCCGCTCGCCGCCGCCGGTGCCCGGAATGCGGCCATCCTGCGTCCAGCCGAGGAATTTCTTCTGGACTGGGCCGAAGCCGTAGACGTCGGCCAGCGTGTCAGCGACCATGAAGCCGACATTGTGCCGGTTCATCGCATACTGCGGACCGGGATTTCCGAGGCCGACCCACAGCTGCATTATGCTCCCCTCCCGCTAGCGGGAGGGGGAATAAGGGCTTACTCGCCAGCCGCCTCTTCGACCTTTTCGACATCGCCTTCTTCGCTCTTCATCGCGGACGGTGCCACGATCGTCGCGATGGTGAAGTCGCGGTCGGTGATTGCGCTGGCGGAACCGGCAGGCAAGTTCACCTGGCTGATGTGAATCGAATCGCCAACTTCGAGGCCTGTCACATCGATGTTGATGTCTTCGGGGATCGAGTTCGGATCGCAGATCAGATCGAGCTCATGGCGCACGATGTTGAGCACGCCGCCGCGCTTGAGGCCCGGCGAAGCTTCCTGGTTTACGAAGTGTACCGGCACGTTGACCTGCACCTTGGCGTCAGCCGCCAGGCGCAGGAAATCGACGTGCAACGGGCGGTCGCTGACCGGGTGGAAGGCGACATCCTTGGGCAGCGTGCGAACTTTCTGTCCGCCAATTTCAACATCGACCACCGAGTTGAAGAAATGCCCGGTGCCAAGCTGGCGCCGCAGTTCCTTTTCCTCAATGTGGATCGACAAAACTTCGTCCTTGCCGCCATAAACTACAGCGGGGACCCGGCCTTCGCGACGCAGCGCACGGGAGGCTCCCTTGCCTGCCCGCCGCGTCTCAGCCGGCAGAGTGAGTGTCTCGCTCATTATTTCTACCTTCCAATACGATTGATATACTTCTCCGCCACACCTCCAGGGATGACCATGACGGGAAGCGCGGGCCGTTAGCCGGAACGGGACGAATTTGCAAGGGTTGTGGGGCTTACTGCACCCGTTCGACCTGAAATCCCTTTGCTGCCAGCATTGCGCCAAGTCCGTCCGGCCCCGCCATATGCGCCGCGCCCACTGCGACAAACACTCGCTCGCCCCTGCTCAGGCGCGCCGCAAGCTGTTGCGTCCATGCCCTGTTGCGCGCCGTGAACAGAGTTTCGCGCAAGGCCGGATCGGCGAGCATGCCGCGCCGGGTTTCGGCTTCGATGGCGGCGAAATTGCCCTTGCGCCAGGCATTGGCGAGATCGCTATCCTCCGATTGCCCGGCCTCCGATTGTCCGGCTTCGCGCAGCACGGCATCCAGCATGGCGCGCTGCTCGGCTTCGGGCATGGCGTCGAACATGCCCAGCTGGCCGGCCGCGCCTTCCAGTTCAACCACCCGCTTGCCATTCGCCGCGCGCAACACCGCGCGATCGACGCCATTGGCGCTGTCATTCTCGCCATCGCTGGCGCGTGCCAGCCGCAAGGCCACGGACCAGGTCTCGGTCTTGGCAAAATCCGCTTCCGTCACATGCGCCGCAGCCAGCTGCTGCACCAGCGCGCCGCGCAGCGCCGGATCGACCCGCACGGACAGTGGGGGGAGGCCGGGGCTGTGTTCCAACTTGTCGAACAGCTCCGCCATCGTGGCCGTGTCATCCAGATTGGCGATCTCGACCGCAACAACATTCGCTTGGTCCAGCGCCGCACCGATGGCTGGAGAGCGCCAGGCAACCGGACGCGGCAGGGCGTGGATCGTGCCGAGCAGCCAGCCCTTTTCGCCGTGCGGACCGCTGACTTGCCAGAAGGCCGGCTTCGCGGGTTCGGGTGAGGGAGCGCAGCCTGCAAGTGTCGCGATTGCCAGCGCAGTCAGCCAGACCCATCGCAGCCTGGGCGGCAAGGCTATTGCACCCGGCTGGCAGTGATACCCCTGGTGCGAAGCTGATCCTGCACGCTGCCTGCACCGGCCAGATGCCCGGCACCAACCGCGACAAACACTACGCCAGGCTTGTCGAGCCGCGCCTTGATCCAGTCGGCCCAGGTCTTGTTGCGATTGGTCACCAGCCGCTCCATCAACTCGGGCTCGTCCTGATCCTCGTTCATCAACCGTGCCAGCGTATCAGCGTCGCCGCGCTTCCACGCTTCGACCATTGCGCCGAGCTGGTTGCGCGCAGTCGGCAGATCGGTGACCACTTCATTGAGATAGCGCATCTGCGTCGCCAGCGGCAGCGAATCGAACAGGCCAAGCTGATACTGCGCCGTTTCCAGCGCTGAATGGGGCCGGTGCGCCGCCTTGGCGCGGGTATTGAGTAGTTCCTCGACCCCGTTCTGCGCGGCATAGCCATCACGCAGCACGGGCAGCGCCGATAGGAATACCGCAGCATACCAGGGCTTGAAGCGATCGAGCGCGGCAACTGGGATGCCATATGTGGTGAGCGCGGCATCATACTTCGCGCGCTGCGCCGGAGTCAGCATGCCGCGCAGGGTCGTGCCCGCCGGCAGCATCGCCTTGGCCCGCACCGATGCCTGCAATGCTGCGGGATCGGCTTCGACAATCTCGGTGACCAGTTCCTGCGAACCGTTGAAGGCGGAGGCTACCCTGTCGCCAAACCAGTCGATGCCCTGCGGCAGCGCGTGGATCGTACCGAACAGGAAGATCGTCGTGTCCTTGTCAGAGACCTGCCAGATCGCCGGGTGGGCCGGGGTGCCGGTCGGAACTACTTCGAGCTGCGCGCCCAGAGCTTTGGGCGGAGTGGCGAGTGGACCGGCGCGCGGTGCCGCGATGGGGGGCGTGGCAGCAAGGCTGGTGGCCAGTGCGCCCAGCGCCAGCAGGATACGGTGCATTTTTCTCATGCCGCGCCTATAGCGCCAATTCCTCGCCAAGCGATGAACGAAAGTTGACCCGTTCCGCCGCATAAGCCAAAGGGCCGGGCCATGACGCAGCCCGCACCCACCCCGAGCATTGCTGGACTCTCCTTCCAGGAGATGATCCTCAAGCTCCATGCATTCTGGAGCGCGCAGGGCTGCCTGATCCTGCAACCCTATGACATGCGCATGGGCGCGGGCACGTTCCATCCCGCCACCACCCTGCGCGCGCTTGGGCCAGAGCCGTGGCAGGCCGCGTTCGTCCAGCCTAGCCGCCGGCCGACCGATGGCCGCTATGGCGAAAACCCTAACCGGCTCCAGCATTATTACCAGTATCAGGTGATCCTCAAGCCCAACCCGCCAGACCTTCAGGAGCTCTATCTCGCCAGCTTGGCCGAGATCGGGATCGATCCGCTGGCGCATGATATCCGCTTCGTCGAGGACGATTGGGAAAGCCCCACTTTGGGTGCCTGGGGTTTGGGCTGGGAAGTGTGGTGCGACGGCATGGAAGTCACCCAGTTCACCTATTTCCAGCAGATCGGCGGCTTCGACTGCAAGCCGGTCGCGGGCGAGCTGACTTACGGGCTGGAAAGGCTGGCGATGTATATTCAGGGCGTCGACAATGTCTACGACCTGCGCTTCAACGACGAAGTCAGCTACGGCCAGGTGTTCCTCGAAAATGAGCGAGAGCACTCGAAGTATAATTTCGAAGTCGCGGATACGGCGTCGCTTTTTGACGGGTTCGCCAAGGCCGAAGCCGAGTGCATGCGCTGCATCGAGGCTGAAATTCCGCTCGCCGCCTACGATCAGGCAATCGAGGCCAGCCACCTGTTCAACCTGCTTCAGGCGCGCGGGGTCATCTCGGTGCAGGAACGCGCCAGCTACATCGGCCGGGTCCGCGATCTCGCCAAGGGCCGCTGCCAGGCGTGGATTGCGAAGAATGAGGCTGGCTGGGCGGAGAAATTCCCGGGGTGGACGGTATGAGCCGCAGCGATTTCAGGTCCTCTCCATTTTCACGAAGTGCAAATGGGGAGGTGGCATTCCCAAAGGGAATGACGGAGGGGTCTCTGCCCGCGCGCATCCCCCTCCGTCATCGCTACGCGCTGCCACCTCCCCATTTGGCTTCGCAAAATGGAGAGGAGCGCAGGCATGACTGACGTCCTCCTCGAATTGCGCAGCGAAGAAATTCCCGCCCGGATGCAGGCCGGCGCGCGCGCCGATCTGGAAAAGCTGTTCCGCAAGGAAATGCAGGCCGCCGGGGTCCTTCGACAAGCTCAGGATGAACGGGATTCAATTGAAATCACCGTCTGGTCCACCCCTCGCCGCCTCGCCCTGATCGCGAAGGGCCTGCCCGATGCCACGGCTGCTGTCAGCGAAGAGCTCAAAGGCCCCAAAGTGGGCGCACCGCCGCAGGCGCTCGAAGGCTTCCTGCGCAAGACCGGTCTTACCCAGGAACAATTGACCGAGCGTGACGGGGTTTACTTTGCGGTCAGCGAAAAGCCAGGCCGGGCAACGCGCGAAGTGCTGGCCGAGGCGATCCCCACGGTCATCCGCGCGTTCCCCTGGCCCAAGTCGCAGCGCTGGGGCGCGGCCTCGATCAGCACGGAAAGCCCACGCTGGGTGCGGCCGCTGTCGGGCATCGTCGCCATTTTCGGGCAGGATCTGGTCGAATGCGAGCTGGGCGATGTCCGCTCGGGCTATGCCACCAAGGGCCACCGTTTCCACCATCCGGGCGAGATAACCATCGGCAGTGCATCGGATTATCAGGAAAAGTTGCGCGCCTGCCACGTCGTGGTCGATCACGCCGAACGCGAGGCGCTGATCCGCACCAAGGCGAAGTCCGTCGCCGCCGCCGCCGGGCTGCTGCTGGTCGAGGACGAAGGGCTGGTGATCGAGAACGCCGGGCTGACCGAGTGGCCAGTGCCGCTGCTGGGCCGGTTCGATGCGGAATATCTTGAGGTTCCACCTGAAGTCATCCAGCTTACAGCCCGGACAAATCAAAAGTATTTCGTCTGCGAGCAGGATGGCAAGCTGGCCAACGCCTTCGTCTGCACCGCCAATATCGAGGCGAGCGATGGCGGCGCTGAGATCGTTGCGGGCAACCGCAAGGTCCTCGCCGCAAGGCTGTCAGACGCGCGTTTCTTCTGGCAGCAGGATCGCAAGAAGACACTGGTGCAGCACGCCGATGGGCTGGCACGGATAACTTTTCACGAGAAGCTGGGCACGGTTGCCGACAAGGTTGAGCGGGTGGCCAAGCTGGCGCGGTGGCTGGTCGAAGAAGGCATCATAAAATCCTCCCCGAGCTTGCTAGGGGAGGGGGACCGCTCGCCGCAGGCGAGTGGTGGAGGGGTAGAGGCCCCTCCGTCAGCCGCTGACGCGTCTGCCACCTCCCCGAGCAAGCTCGGAGAGGATCAAGCAAGGCTGGCCGATCTCGCCGAACAGGCCGCGCGGCTGTGCAAGGCCGATCTCGTCAGCACCATGGTCGGCGAATTCCCCGAACTGCAAGGCCTGATGGGCGGCTACTACGCCCGCGCCGAGGGGCTGGACGATGCCGTCGCCGACGCCATCCGCGATCACTACAAGCCGGTCGGGCAGGGCGATGACGTGCCGACCGCGCCGGTGACGGTGGCGGTGAGTTTGGCGGATAAGCTGGATACGTTGGTTGGGTTTTTTGTGTATGGCGAAACGCCGACCGGTTCGAAGGATCCATTTGCGCTTCGGAGGGCTGCAATCTCTGTGCTTCGGCTGCTTATGGGCAACTCTATTCGATTGCCGATCCTTGCTGCTGGCGATCTCGGTTTCGATCTCGTGCAAGATACGTGGAAGAGGAATCTAATTGGAACGGGGGGGTTCGCGCGAGTAAAGAAGAATGACATTGTTCTCGGCGAGCACGATTCTCAGATGTTCGATTTGCTCGAATTCTTCGCCGACCGCCTCAAAGTCCAGCAACGCGAAGCAGGCGTCCGCCACGACCTCATCGACGCCGTCTTTGCGCTCGGCGGTGAGGACGACCTTGTCCGGCTGCTAGCCCGGGTCCATGCCCTCCAGGCCTTCGTCGGCTCCCCCGATGGCACCAACCTCCTCGCTGGTTACAAGCGCGCGGCGAATATTCTCAAGAAGGAGAACTGGACCGGCGACGACGAACCTTTCCGCATAGCGCGCACAGGCGAGGAAGATCCGCTGGCTATGGTTGACGATCCCGACGTCGCCGCGGCAGTGCGGGCGCGGATGGAGCTGATCCGGCAGGGCGATTATGCCCGCGAGCCGGCGGAACAGGCGCTGATCGATGCGCTCGATCTGGCAGGGCCGCAGGCCGAGGCTGCGGTCGAGGCCGAACAATTCGCTGATGCCATGGCCGCGCTGGCCAGCTTGCGCGCACCGATCGATGCCTTCTTTGACAGTGTGACGGTGAACGATGCCGACCCGCAAAAGCGAAGTGCCCGCCTGTCCTTGCTTGCGCGCTTCCGCGATGCGGTGCACCGGGTGGCGGATTTTTCGAAGATCGAGGGTTGAGGAATTATCGCTGCTTCCATCAGGGAGGAGAGTGAAGTTGACAGGAAAGCCCACCAAATCATGAGCACGCAAGTCTATCCCTTCGGCGGCGCCCTTCGACAAGCTCAGGGTGAGCGGGCCCCAGTTGACCCCCGCACCCGCGACAAGACCATTGTCGGCGGCAAGGGCGCGAACCTTGCGGAGATGGCGGGGATCGGCCTGCCGGTGCCTCCTGGCTTCACTATCACCACCGAAGTCTGCGTCGAATATCTCGCCAAGGGCGCCGAGTTCGATGCGGCCCTGCGCGGCGATGTCGCCGAAGCGCTCACCCACATCGAACGCATGGCGGGCAAGAAGTTCGGCGATCCAGCGGACCCACTGCTGGTTTCGGTGCGTTCGGGCGCGCGGGTTTCGATGCCCGGGATGATGGACACCGTGCTCAATCTGGGGCTCAACGATGCCACCGTCGAAGGCCTTGCCGCAACATCGGGCGATGCCCGTTTCGCCTGGGACTCCTATCGCCGCTTCATCCAGATGTATTCCGACGTTGTGCTCGGCCTCGATCATCACAGCTTCGAGGACGCGCTGGAAATAGCCAAGGAAGACAAGGGCTATTTCACTGATGTTGAGTTGCAGGCCGATGATTGGCAGGCGCTGGTCGGTGAATACAAGGCCATCGTCGAAAGTGGGCTCGGCAAACCCTTCCCGCAGGACGTCCATGAGCAGCTATGGGGCGCTATTGCTGCCGTATTCGACAGCTGGGATTCGGACCGCGCCAAGGTCTATCGCCGCCTCAATGACATTCCCGGCAACTGGGGCACGGCTGTCAATGTCCAGGCCATGGTGTTCGGCAACATGGGCGATACCTCGGCCACCGGCGTCGCGTTCACCCGCGACCCGGCGAGCGGCGAGCGGGCCTATTATGGCGAATGGCTGGTCAATGCCCAGGGCGAGGATGTCGTCGCCGGAATCCGCACCCCGCAGTA
The DNA here is from genome assembly GCA_039928735.1 of Novosphingobium sp. Lineage (GTDB taxonomy): Bacteria > Pseudomonadota > Alphaproteobacteria > Sphingomonadales > Sphingomonadaceae > Novosphingobium. The sequence goes on from JBDSSP010000180.1 coordinate 13,280, forward strand.
TCTCACCAAGGCTGCGCGGGAGCGCGCCAATGCCAAGCCACTGAGCATGGAAGAGGCGATGCCCGAAGCCTATGGCGAACTGGCGAAAGTGTTCGACCTGCTCGAAGCGCACTACTGCGACATGCAGGATATTGAATTCACCGTCGAGCGCGGGAAATTGTGGATGCTGCAAACGCGCAGCGGCAAGCGGACTGCAAAGGCGGCACTGAAAATGGCCGTGGACATGAAAGGCGAAGGCCTGATCGACGAGGCCACAGCGATCTGCCGGATCGATCCGATGGCGCTCGACCAGTTGCTCCATCCGACTCTCGATCCCAAGGCGGCGCGCGATGTGCTCGGCACCGGCTTGCCGGCCTCGCCCGGAGCGGCTTGCGGCGCGATCGTGCTCGATGCCGATACCGCCGAGCGCAAAGCCGCTATTGGCGAAGCGGTCATTCTGGTCCGAGTTGAGACTTCACCTGAAGACATTCATGGCATGCACGCTGCCAGAGGGATTCTTACGGCTCGCGGCGGAATGACGAGCCACGCCGCCGTGGTAGCGCGAGGCATGGGCAGGCCGTGCGTTTCGGGCGCCTCCGCGCTGTCGATCGATATCCAGACGCGCAGCTTGCGGATCGGCAATCGTGAACTGAAAGAAGGCGATGTCATCACGCTCGACGGAACATCGGGTCAGATCATGGCGGGAGCAGTTGCGACGGTCGAGCCCGAACTGGTTGGCGACTTCGCGACCATCATGGGCTGGGCCGATCAGCACCGCCGGATGAGAGTGCGCGCCAATGCCGAAACACCCGAGGATTGCCGCATGGCCCGCCAGTTCGGCGCGGAAGGCATAGGGCTGTGCCGGACCGAGCACATGTTCTTCGATGCCGCGCGCATCTCCGCCGTGCGCCAGATGATTCTCGCCGAAGACGAAGCCGGGCGGCGCGCTGCGCTGGCCAAGCTGCTGCCCGAACAGCGCGCCGATTTCCGCAGCATTTTCCAGATCATGGCCGGCCTGCCCGTCACGGTGCGCCTGCTCGATCCGCCGCTGCACGAATTCATGCCGCACAGCGACGCGGAATTCGAGGACCTTGCCGACGTGATCGGCATCGGTGCGGATTCTCTGAAGCGCCGTGCGGAAGAATTGCATGAATTCAACCCGATGCTCGGCCATCGTGGTTGCCGGCTGGGCATCACTTTCCCGGAAATCTACGAGATGCAGGCGCGCGCGATCTTCGAGGCGGCCTGCGATGTCGCGGCGGAAGGTGAAGCGCCGGTTCCTGAAGTGATGGTGCCGCTGGTGGCGACCCGGCGCGAACTGGAAATCCTCAAGGCGCTGATCGACCGGACCGCTGCGGAAGTGTTCGCCGAAAAAGGCCGCACCCTGTCATACCATGTCGGCACCATGATCGAACTGCCGCGCGCCGCGCTGATGGCGGGCGAAATTG
>JBDSSP010000181.1:0-8226 GCA_039928735.1 Novosphingobium sp.
CGACTTGTGGATAATCTCGACAGTTTTTTGACGCAGGACTATTCTGGTCCGGTCCAAATGGTGTGCGGGGTTGGCAATTCGGAGGATCGTGCGCTTACTGCAATAGCCACCACACGAAGCCTCCATCCCAGCGCGGACATCGCCGTCTCGACCGGACCGCGGCACCGAGCGGCTAATGCCAAGATTGGCAATATTCTGGCGATGATGCCACTGGTCCGCAGTGACGTGCTGGTGCTCTCCGACAGCGACATGGCAGTCCAGCGGGACTATCTGACCAAGCTGCTCGGCGCACTCGATCAGCCTGGCATCGGAGCAGTGACATGCCTCTATGTCGGGAGAGGCGACGCAGGATTCTGGTCGCGGATCAGCGCCCTGGCAATGTCGTGCACGGGGCTTCCCAACATGGTCATGGCGCTGGCGACCAGCATTGCCCAGCCGTGCCTTGGCTCGACCATTGCCATCCGGCGCGAGACGCTGGCGGCAATCGGCGGGTTCGAACGCTTTGCCGATGTGCTGGCGGATGACTATGCAATCGGCGAAGCGGTTGCGTCACTGGGATTGAAGGTTGCCGTGCCGCCGATGGTTCTAACCCACGCCTGCGCCCATCGCAGTCTGGCTGAATTGTGGCACCAGCACTTGCGTTGGTCGGCGACGATCAGGGCAGTCGCGCCGATGCGCCATGCAGGTTCCGGCGTAACGCACGCCTTGGTATTCGCTTTGCTCGCTGGTCTGTTCCTGCCATCCGTCGGCGCCTGGTTGATTGTATTTGCGCTTGGCGTTCGCGCAGCAATCGCGGTGACAGTGAATCGCATCGCCAGCGTTAGCAACAGGTTCATCTTCCTGCTGCCAATCGCCGATTGCCTCGAATTTGCGGTGTATATCTCCAGTCTCGTCACCACAAAGATTGATTGGCGTGGCAGCCGTCTTAGAATAATGGGAGATGGGCGGATTGCCCACCGAACTCCCGAAACACCTGATTAGATCGCATCGGAAATTCCATGAAACGGACCCTTTTCCTCCAGGCCCCTTCGTTCGACGGTTACGACGGCGGCGCAGGTGCGCGCTATCAAATGAAGCGTGAGGTCAAAAGCTTCTGGTATCCGACCTGGCTGGCCCAGCCCGCCGCGATGGTCGATGGATCGAAGCTCATCGATGCCCCGGCGCATGATCTTTCTTGGGAAGACATTGCCCACGAATTCGATTCGCGCGACCTTGTCATTCTCCACACTTCAACCCCTTCGTTTGGCCAGGACACCCGCACCGCAAAGCTGATCAAGGAGCGCAATCCGGATTGCATGGTCGGCTTCGTTGGCGCAAAAGTCGCAGTGCAGCCCGAGGAAAGCCTGAGCGCCTGCGATGCCATTGATTTCGTCTGCCGCGAGGATTACGATTTCACCTGCGTCGAACTGGCCGAAGGCAAGCCGCTCGCCGAGATCGACGGGATCACCTGGCGCGCGCCTGATGGCTCGCTGGTGCGCAACAAGGATCGCGCGATCATCGAGGACATGGACGTGCTGCCGATGGTTTCGCCCGTCTACAAGCGCGATCTTGATAGCTCCAAATACTTCGGCGGCTATCAGCGCCACCCCTATGTCTCGTTCTACACCGGGCGCGGCTGCAAGAGCCGTTGCACCTTCTGCTTGTGGCCGCAAACGATCAGCGGCCACCGCTTCCGCCATCGGTCGGCAGGAAAAGTGGCGGAAGAAGTCGCTTACATTCTGCGCGAAATGCCGGAAGTGAAGGAGATCTTCTTCGACGATGATACCCTGACCGATGCGCACGATCACGTCACCGAACTGTCGGTTGAAATGGGCAAGCTGGGCTTCGGCAAGCCAGGGTTCCCGGTCACCTGGGGCTGCAATGCCAAGGCGAACGTGCCGCGCGATGTGCTTAAGGTGATGAAGGAAAACGGCTGCCGGGTACTGTTGGTTGGCTATGAGAGCGGCAACCAGCAGATCCTGCACAATATCAAGAAGGGAATTCTGGTCACCAAGGCCCGCGAATTCACGCGCGACGCACACGAGTTGGGCCTGACCATCCACGGCACTTTCATCCTCGGCCTGCCCGGCGAAACGCTTGAGACCATTGAGGAGACCACCCGCTATGCGATGGAGCTCAATCCGCACACCATTCAGGTCAGTCTGGCAGCGCCTTATCCGGGCACTTTCCTCTACAAGCAGGCGACCGAAAACGGCTGGTTCTCGGGCACCGACATGTTGCTCGACGACGGCGGAAACCAGATCGCCCAGCTTTCTTATCCGCACCTCTCAAGTGAAGTCATTTTCGACAAAGTGGAGGAGATGTACAAGCGGTTCTACTTCCGTCCGCGCAAGATCGGTTCGATCGTTGGCGAGATGCTGCGTGATTGGGACATGATGAAGCGGCGCCTAAGGGAAGGCGTCGAATTCTTCGACTTCTTGCGCCGGCGCAAGGAAGCCGCCTGAGGCGATGCTCGCGGCACACCTTGCTCTCGCGACCCTGATGACCAGTCCTGTCGGCCAAGACGCTGTTTCCTCACCAATGGTTGCAGCGGCGCGCGATCTTTCGTCTGAGTCGAAGTTGGTTCCGAAAGTGGCGCTCGCAGAAGTTACGCCGACGACAGTGCCTGCAGCGGAGCCGGTGCCAGCGCCGCAAACTGCACTAGACCCCGCAGTCCCACTCGCTGATCCAGTCTCGCCTGCAACGGCTAGTGCGAAGCTTAGCTCTTCGGCATCACTCGACGATATCGATCTGGCTGCCCCCAAGGCATTTCCCGATCCGCTCGAACCGATCAATCGCATTTCCTATGCGATCAGCCAACCGATAGACCGATTTATCCTGCGGCCCGCAGCGATCGTCTACAAGACCGTGATACCGAAACCCGCCCGCGACGGCGCGCGCAATGCCATCTCCAATTTTGGCGAACCGATTGTCTTCCTGAACGATGTCATCCAGTTGCGGCCTAAACGTGCAATCCGCACACTAGGCCGCTTCCTGATCAATTCGATTCTGGGGCTTGGCGGTATTTTCGACATCGCCAGGCGCAAGCCGTTTCACATCGAGCATCACAACAATGGCTTCGCCGACACCCTTGGCTATATCGGCATAGGTCCGATTATGTATGTTTATCTGCCGGTGCTGGGCCCGACCACACTGAGGGATTCTGCCGGAAGCTATGGCGATTCCTACTTCTGGGACCGCAACTTGCACAAGTTGATCCATCCCAACGGCCGCAGTCGCTATTTCCGGACCCAGCCCCGGCTCGGCAAATCAGGCACGATCATCACGGTGATCAACGGTCTCGATCAACGGGCTGAAAACGATGACGAACTTGAGCGATTCAAGCGCGACTCGATCGATCCCTATGCCGCCCTGCGCGCCAGCTTTTTGCAGGATCGCGCTGGGGAAATTGCCGCCCTCAAAGCCAAAGACGGTGAGGCACCCGCCACCGAAGGTTTCAGCGACCCACTGGTTGACCCGGCCGGACCGGTGGTTGAGCCCGGGCCTGGGCTTGCGCCCCCACCTGCTTCTCCGCCGACGCCCTAAGCCCTGCGCCGGCGCCATTCGAGAAATGGCCAGGCTAGCAATCCCAAAGCCATCAGCGCATCCCGTAATCGCAAGATAAGTCCTAGCGCAAGCGCCTGTGGGGCGCTCAGACCGAACAGCAGTCCGGCGGCAACAAGCCCGGCTTCCTGTGTCACTAGCCCGGCGGGGATGAAGAAGAACATGGCCCGTCCGGCATAGGCCGAACTTTCCACCGCAATCGACTCGTAGAGGGTCAGGTCATATCCAAGCGCCAAGGCAGCCATCCATAACTGCACCCCGCCCGCAAGCCAGCCAACGACATGGAGCAGCAGCGACGTGGGCATGCCCCCGTGTTGGTGGCGCGCCTCAGCCAGCAGCCGATGCGCTTCAGAGGTGAGGCGAGTGACAAGCTGAGAACCTGCGCCGAACTTTCGCCAAAGCACCACGCCCAGCAACAGCCCCCCCGCCCCGGCCAATGCGAGCAATCCGGAATGCTGCGGCAAGCCCACCGGCAAAATCAGCAGCGGTGGCCACTTGTGCCACATGACCCAGACTGCGAGGGCAATGAAAGGGAACTGCGCGACGGTTTCCGCGACTTTGTCGAGCGCGCTGGCGCTGATTGCCGCGCGGGTTTCGCCGCCAGCGAGGACCAAAGCGCGCGCGCCGATGGCTGCGCTGAACCCCGGCACTGAAACCGGCAGGTTGCCGCTGGCATCGCGCAACACCCGCGAGCCCAGGCAAGCGAGGTAGCCCACGCCAGGTCGCAGCGCCCACAACGCGCCCGCGCAAAGGAGCATCGAACCGGCCTGACCGGGAAAGGTCGCCAGCACCGAACGAAGCGTCACCTGTGCCATCGCCTTAATCAGCAATTCGCGCAGGTTTGCCGATGCCAGAACCAGGCTGACGAGGACCACAACCAGCACCAGACCCAGCAACGCCCCGCCCCAGCCCGACTTGCTTTGCGCTCCGCTCAAGCCAGATCAGCCCAGCGGATGAGGTTGATGCCCCGGCGTTCGACTTCCGCGCGCACGCGCGGGCTTATCAGTGCTGCGAGTTCATCGGCCTGCCGCCAGTGCGCCGGCGGGCAGTGCTCACCGCCCCAGGTCTCGGTTGCTGGATGCAGGCCCAGTTCGGTCACGCCCTGCAGCAAGTTAGCGAGCAGGCTCAGCAACATGTCCTCGCTGATGAAGCCATCGTCGATCTTGCCGAAAAATGTGTCATTGACTGCCACACCCGCTGCACGCGCCTGCAGACGCATGACCATTGTCAGCGGCAGGCCGAAGATGGCGTGCCCTAGCCGCGCTGCGGTCTTGCTTTTGCCGGCAACCCGGCGCGATAGTCCGAAGGGTTCATACGGCACTCGTAGCGCCTTGAGCCCCAGCGGCACACCGTATTCCAGCGCCAGCGCAAGCAAGGAAGGGTGCTGGTGGCAGTGCCAGTGACCGTCGAGGTGGCCAAGTTCCAGCCCGGTCTTCCGGTAAGCCTCGAACTGCGCAGCAACCTCGCGCCGAGCCGCCTTTCGCCCGCCCGGCGTGACCATAATTGCAGAACCCGCAAGCACTGGGCTGTAACCCAGATTTTCGCCATCGGGCGCAACAATCGAGCGGCCATCGGCGCTGGCACGCGCTCCGAAAATCGCGAGATGCAAGCCAACGCCAAGGTCTGGCATACGCCTCGCCCGCCGCACTGCATCCTCAGCCGCGTCGCCCGCCACGACCAGGCTCGCGCAAGTCAGGATGCCATTGCGGTGCGCCTCTTCTACCGCTTCGTTGACTTCGAGCGACATGCCGAAATCGTCGGCGGTAACGATCAGTCGCCGAGTCACAAGCCCTGCTCCGGCTGCAACAAACCGCCGCGCTGCATCGCCAGCCGGCTCCCTCGCCACTGCACCTGGTGCCCAGTCAGCCCGCGGAGCCAGACAACCCAGCAAAACAGGTCGCGCAGCCAGATACCGGCAAGCCCAGGGCGCGCAGAGTTAACTGCCCGACCAAACCGGCGCTCGACCAGCCGCGCGAGCAGCCACCGCAAAACGAGCGGCAGAATGAAGCCCATTGCGGCCAGCAAGCCGGGATTGAGCAGCAATAACAGCGGCAGCGGCCCGGGGTGGCTAACAACGGTAGCCAGATTGCCGAGCGGATGCTCGCCCCGGTCAGTTCGAGACCAGCGCAATTCGTGCGAAAACAACTCACTTACCGTGGCGTCATTGACCAGTGTTTCCACCACATGCGGCGCAAAGCCGAGCTTGAAACCGCTCGCCAGCACCATCCGCCCCAATGCGGCATCGTCGCACAATTGCGAGGCCAGCGCGGCAAATCCGCCGCCGTGGTCCAGCACCTCACGCCGGATCGCCGTCAAAGGCCCATAAGTCACGTCCAGTGCGCCCAGCCGCGCGTGCAGCGCCGCCATCGGCAGGGACCAATAATCGAGATACCACGCGCCGAAGCTTCGCACGCCATCACCAGCGATCCCCGGACGTCCACGATAGAGCGAAGTCACCCCACCGATGCCTGGCACGGAAAGTGCGTCAATCGCCGCCTGCAGTGCGCCGGGCGGGATAACGATGTCACTGTCGGAAACCACAACGATTTCCGCCAGTCCGCCTTTGGCCATGTTGATCAGATTGCCGATCTTGGGGTTGCCGCCATGTAGCTGGCCATCGGCGAAGAAGACCGCCTCGCACTCAGGATGGCGCGCGGCTATCTCGCGAGCGAGCGCCATCGCTGGATCGTCGCCCCGGGCTGCGCCGAAGACATATAGCACGGAGCCATTCACCTGCTGCGTGAAAAAGCTGGTCAGAGCCACTTCCAGCCCATCCTCCAGCCCGCACAGAGGCTTAAGCAAAGTGACTCGCGGCGGGACCGGCCAGCCGGGCCCCCGAGCGGGATTCCAGCTAGCAACCGCAGCCAATGCCAGCAGGCGATAGGCAGTGGCTGCGGCGCACAATGACAGCACGCTCCACCAGATAACGCCGCAGGCAGCCGAGATCACATTTCACTCCGGTTCATGGCATATCGGCCAAGATCAGGCTCCCTACCGCGTGGGATGCCCAAAGGAAACATGCTCGCAAGAGGAAACGCGCTAAATTGCCGAAGCTTTCCCTTTTCGCAACGCGTGACTATGGGTCACCGTCATGCTGACCCACCTCCTCCAACGCGCCGTGTCACTAGCCGCGCGCAAGCCTTGGCGGGTTGTTGCTCTGGCCCTGATCCTGATGCTTGCGGCGGGCCTGTTCGCAGCAGCGCACTTCGACATGAGCACAGATACTGGCGACATGATTTCGTCGAAGACCAAATGGCGGCAGATTGAGGATGCGGCGAGCAAGGCCTTCCCGGAAGCCAACAAGGGGATTGCCGTGGTCATCGACGCGCGCACGCCTGAGCTTGCCGAGGATGCAGCCAGTCGGCTCGCCGCAGCATTGATCGAGGACAAGAAGAATTTCATCCGCGCGGGCCGCCCCGATGGCGGCGACTTCTTTGACCGCAGCGGGCTGTTGTTCGGCTCGCTCGATGAAGTCAAACAGACCACGGCCAAGCTTATCGAAGCGCAGCCGCTGTTGGGCAGCCTTGCCGCCGATCCGTCGCTCCGCGGGATCGCCAAGGCTCTGTCGACCGCAGCTTCCGGAGCTGCCGACGATCCATCGGACCCGGCTACGAGCCAGCTCGAGCAGCCGCTGTCCGGGCTGCACGTGGCGATATCACAGCAGCTTGCCGGCAAGTCTGCGTTCTTTTCGTGGCAACAGTTGTTCACAGCCAGCCAGGGCCAGCTATCTCCGCAACTGCGCAAAGTCGTGCTGGCCGAACCAGTGTACGATTTCAGCGACATTCAACCGGGATCGCGCGCGGTTGCGGCAATACAGAGCAAGGCGGCAGGGCTTGGCCTTAATCCTGCGCATGGCGTGACTATCGGCATCACCGGTGAAGTGCCGCTCTCTGACGAGGAATTCGGTTCTATCCAGGAAAACATCGGGCTCGTCGGCCTGTTGATGGGCCTATCGATGCTGACCGCGCTGTGGTTTGCAACGCGGGCGGTCAAGACCGTCGCGGCGATCACAGTGACCATCGTCTCGGGCCTCGTCATCACCCTGGCGCTTGGCCTCGCTGCGGTCGGCAAGTTGAACCTGATCTCGATTGCCTTCATCCCGCTGTTCGTCGGGCTCGGTGTCGATTTCGGCATCCAGGTCTGCGTGCGTTTCAATGCCGAGCGCTGGGCCGGAGCCTATCTGGTGGAAGCGCTCGATCATGCGGCAGCCGCCATCGGCAAGCCAATCCTGCTGGCGGCGGGCGCGATCTGCCTGGCACTCTGCGCTTTCCTGCCGACCGACTATAACGGCATAGCCCAGCTCGGGGTAATCTCAGGGCTAGGCATGGCGGTCGCGCTCGTGCTCAATGTGACGCTGCTGCCGGCGCTACTGGTGCTGCTCAAGCCGCCGGTTCCAGCCGATCGCGTCGGTTTTGCCGCGGCTGCGCCGTTCGACCAATGGCTGGCCGACAACCGGCGCAAAGTGCTCTGGGCCTTTGCCGTGGCCATGCTGGTGTCGATTGCCACATTGCCGTTGGTCAAGTTCGACTTCAACCCGCTCAACCTGCGCGACCCCAATGCCCCAGCGATGCGCATGCTGCGTAACCTTATCGCCGACCCGGACCGCACACCTAACACCCTGTCGGTTCTCACGGCGAACGAAGAGGCAGCGCGGCAAATGGCGGAAAAGCTGAGCAAGCTGCC
>JBDSSP010000182.1:0-39200 GCA_039928735.1 Novosphingobium sp.
GCCCTGCGAGAAATCGCACAGCGAGGCGTTGGATAGGCAACTGCCCGGCCGCCAGGCGAAGCGCTCGGTGCCGACATCGAAACCTTCGTCGATTGCTGTCTTGTAGGTGATCGAGGTCTTGTTGGCCATGTCGCGGTTTTTCGATACGATATGCCAGACCTGAGTGATAACGCCGCGTGTCGTGGTTAGTCCGCCGGGACTCGCCGCCAGCTTGCGCACGCGCATCTTGTCCCAGATCGGAACTCCGCCAGCGAAGAGTCCGATTACTGCGATGACCAGCGGGACATACCATTTGAGCTTGCGGCAAGTCAGTCGCCAGACCAGACAGCCCGCCAGCAAAACCAACGCGCCGATGCCGACCGCATAAACGTAAATCGGCAGCGGCTGCGCCAGGCCGTCGTAGAAAATCACTTTTAGCGCTTACTGGTAGCCGTCGCTGACCTTGTAGATCCACAGCTGCGAAGCAGGGCCATCGAGCGAGTCGGAAATCGGCATCAGACCTTCCGCGCCGCGGTGGCCCATCTCTGCCATGACGCCGCCGATGTCGTCAGTCTCGATGTCGTAGATCGCGAGGTACTTGAGGCCAGGTTCGCCCGCCACGGTCATCACCTGCTCGAGCCTGCGTCCGCCCGTGACGCCCGGAATGGCGCAGATGTCGCCGAAGTGCTGGTTGTCGTACCACGCATTATAATCATCGTCCCGGCCAGGCAGCGCTTGCGACTGAACCACCATTGAATATTTTGCCATTTTTTCTCTCCTGTCAGATAGTTGCAGTTCAATTTTCGAGTGCAGCCATGTCCTCAGCCGTCAGGGTGATCTTGGCCGACTCCAGGATGTCGCCGAGCTGCGCCAGATTGGTCGCGCTGGCGATCGGCGCAGTGACCGAGGGGCGGGCCATCAGCCAGGCCAGCGCAATTTGCGCCATGCTGGCGTTGTGGCGCCGGGCGACGGCGTCCAGCCGGTCAAGCAGCGCCAGGTTCGCATCGTTGAAATACATGGCCGCCGAACCACCGCGCGCCTTGCCTTTGAAATCGGCCTTGCTGCGGTATTTGCCAGTCAGAAACCCTGCGCCAAGCGAGAAATAGGTGATAACGCCAAGCTTGTGTTGCACACAGAGGTCTTCGGCAACTGCTTCGTAATCGGCGCGCCAGGCGAGGTTATAGTGCGGTTGGAAGCTGTCGTAGCTAGCCGGACCGTTTTCGCCAGCCGCCACCGCTGCGGCCAGTTGCTCGTCGGTGTAGTTCGAACAGCCATTCGCGCGGATCTTGCCCGCAGCTTTCAGCCCGGCCAGCGTTTCGAGTGTTTCGCCGATCGGCACCGTGTCGTCAGCGCGGTGAGTGAAATAAACGTCGATATATTCCGTCTGCAGGCGCGCCTGCGAGGCCTCGCAGGCGCGAGTCAGATAGTCTCGACCAAGGCCCTGCATGCCTTCGCCCATCGAAAGCCCGCCCTTGGTAATCAGCACGACCTTGTCGCGATTGCCACGCGCTTTCATCCATTCGCCGATCACGGTCTCCGATTCGCCGCCCTTGTGGCCGGGGACGAAGATCGAATAGACGTCGGCAGTGTCGATGGCATTGAAGCCCCGGTCCATGAATTCATCGAGAATTGCGAAGCTGGCTACCTTGTCCGCCGTCCAGCCGAACACATTTCCGCCCAGCACCAGTGGCGCGATCTCGATACCGGTTTCGCCGAATCGCCTGAATTGCATGCACTCTCTCCGCTTTTGCGGCGAGACTAGTTGACCGGGCGGCACTATTCAAACAGGCTGTTGGCATGGAACCATTTCCCGTGCTTTCGAAGGACCAGCTCGACGAAAAGCAGCGCGCCCTGTGGGACGAGCTGACGCTGGGACCACGCGGCTTTTACACCGGCGGGGCCGAGGCGAAGAGGCTGCCCGATCTCTATAACGCTTGGCTGCAATTTCCCGAATTCGGCGAGCTGATGGTCAAACTGGGCGGGACTATCCGCGCCAACTCCGCGCTGCCTGGTCGGCTGCGCGAACTGATCGTGCTGACCACTTCGGCCAGGCTTGGCGCACTGGTAGAGTTCGATTTCCATGTTCCCTTTGCTGAGAACGAAGACTTGTCCGGTGATGTGATTGCTGCGCTGAGAGCCGGTGGGGAGCCGGCCTTCGTCGAGCAGGACGAGCGGATTGCTTACATGGCCAACCTGCAACTGCTGGCGACGGGCGCGCTGGAGCCTGACATACGCGAGGAGGCCATTGCAGCATTTGGTTATCCGGGAGTCATGGCCCTGATCGCAATTGTCTCGATGTATGTCGTGACCGCCTACACAACGAATGTCGCGCGGGTGAAGCTGGCGGAGGATTTCTCGGCCGATCCCGATAAGTTGAAGGATTTCTTCGCGGGCAAGGATGAAGCGGGTTAGACAATCACACCGCTCGCCATGTAACCCGCAATCTCCTCCACGCTGCACCCTAAGCCTCGCAAAATTTCTTCCGAATGCTCGGCAAAATCAGGAGCGCGCGGCACATCCCCTGCTTCCTCGTTGAAAAGGATCGGCGGAGCGGGAATCTTGAAGCCCCCCGTCGGGTAGTCGACGTAACTCAGGAAGCCATTCGCAATGGTCTGAGGGTCATCGTAAATCTCCTCGGGCGTCTGGACCGGAGCCCAGGCGCCGCGCGCCTTGACCAGGATTTTCTTCCATTCCACCAGTGTCTTCGAGGCAAACACTTCGTCGAGGAACGCCAGCAACTGGTTGCTATTGGCGACGCGGCCATTGGCATCAATAAAGCGCGGATCGGTGATGAGTTCGGGTCTGCCAATCAATCCCATCAGGTCGGCGAAATCGCGGTCGTCATCGCCCAGGAACAACAGGTTGATGAAACGGAAGTCGCTGGTTTGATAGAGCTGGCGCAGCGCCGAGACCATGTCGGCCGGCACGCCTGCTGGCGGCGGCGGGCGTTCAGCCTTGCGGAATTCACGTTTCGAAGTGCCATGACGCGCGGCCATGATGGCGAGGCCGTTGAACCACACTGCCGTTCCCATCAGCGAGCTGTCGACAACCATCGCCTCGCCAGTGCGTTCGCGGTGGAGCAGCGCAGCGCAGATGCCGCCGGCGAAAGCCATGCCCGACATACCATCGCCATGCCCGACCATGTGGGTCGGCCAGGGTGAGCCGTTGCCGTCCATCGCCGATTGGCCAAGCGATCCGCGAAACCACCAGGCGATGGAATCATAGCCGGGCCGGTCAGCTTCCGGACCCTTGGGGCCATAGCCGCTGCCGCGCGCATAGATGATATTTGGGTTAATCTTGCGGATGTCCTCCACGTCGATGCCGAGGCGGCGGCGAGTGGGGGCCAGGTTGGAGGTCAGGAAAACATCGGCGTCCTCGCACAAACGATAGAGCAGTCGGCGCCCTTCCGGCCGGGTCAAGTCGATGGCGATCGATTGCTTGCCGCGGCTGTAATGCTTGAACTGATCGCTCGCTCCGCTAGGCTCCAGGGTTCCACCCATGGTGCGCATCGGGTCGGGCATGCGGGGATTCTCGACCTTGATCACGTCGGCACCCCAATGCGCCATGACCCCGCCGGCTGCGGGGACGAAGGCCCACATGGTCACGTCAACCACCTTGATGCCCTTGAGTATCTGCATCGCACTCTCCTTTGTTCTGATTTGCCGCCGAGCCTATTGCCCCTATGATCGACCCACAAGCGCATAAGCGATGGGAGCAAGGCTATGGTGCCTGACGGCTATGATTTTTAACGGGCGGGTCGCCCTCGTCACAGGCGGCGGAAGCGGCATCGGCGCAGCGACATCGATGTTGCTGGCGCACTACGGCGCGGAGATAGCAATTTCTGGGCGCACCGAGGCGACGCTGGCGTCGACTGCGCAGGAGATCGTTGCCGCGACTGGTCGGCGCTGCGTGTCCGCTCGGGCAGATTTGCGCGACGAAGAACAGGTCACCGCAATGGTCGCTCAGGTAATGGCAGAATTCGGGCGGATCGACATTCTGGTAAACAATGCGGGCTGGGGCCACCACGCCCCGTTGAACGGCCTCGCCACCGAGATCTACCGCGGCGAATTTGCACTGAACATGGATACTACCTTTTTCTGCACGCGCGAGGTGGGCAAGCACATGATCGCGCAGGGCAAGGGGGCAATCGTCAATGTGTCGTCGGTGGCGGGAACCAAGGGACTGCCGGGCATGTCAGCCTATTCGGCAAGCAAAGCGGCAATCCAGAATTTCACCCGCGCCGCAGCCGCCGAGTGGGGGCCGCTGGGAGTGCGGGTCAATTGCGTGGCGCCCGGGCTGATCGCGACGCCTAACGCCTCGAAGGACTTTACCGATTCCGGCCTCGACGTGGAAGCTTTCTGCAAGCGCTTCCCGTTGCAACGCGCCGGGCAGGCTGAGGATGTCGCGCAGGCAATTGCATTCCTCGCCAGCGATGCTTCGAGCTATATTACCGGCGTGACGCTCGCGGTCGACGGCGGGCCGACTTAAGCTGCTCCGGTTACTGCAACCAGCGGATCGCCATGCATGCCATTGGCGAGGACATGAGCCTCGATATCGCTGAAACCGGCGTGGGTCATGTAGCGGTGGATCAGCGAGGCATGCCCCCGCTGGTCAAGTGAGCGCCAGATCGCTACGGCCTTGGTCGGAAAACAGCGATTGGAATAGCTGACGATAAACGGCGCGCCCGGCCTCAGCACCCGGCGCACTTCTGCAAAGACCGCTACTGGTTGCTGCAGATACTGCGCGCTGACACAGCACAGCGCGGCATCGCAACTGGCCGGTTTCAGCGGCAAAACCGGGTCGCGGTTGAGATCCTGCATGAATGAGCGAGTCAACCGCAGGTTCGCGGCGAGTTCGGCCTGGTTCATGCCGTGCCCGATCACCGCAGCAAGGGGGAGATCATCGGGAAGGTGGCTGACCCAGCTCGACATCAAATCGAGCACCGTGCTGTTCGGCGGGATAGTCGCCCCGTAGAAGCAGCGCAGCGCGGCGATCGCCTCGTGATCGATATGCGTAACCAGGCGCGTAGGCGCATAGAATGCGCTGTCGTCGCCATCATCGTCGCGTGTGAAAGCACCTGGCGGGAATTCGTCTGCGTTCATCGCCAGCCTCTCCTATCCCGGCCATGTTACCGGCCGGGAGATGAGAAGGGAACGGCTGCTAGTGGTTCGTTTCCGACATTTGCATCCCATTCGGATAGGGCAGAGGCAAATGTCGGAAACATAAGAACCACTAGAGAAATTATTGGTTCTAGTGGATTTCATAATTTTGACATTCGAACACTCCCTTGCCGAAAGCGGGACTCGAATGTCAAAATCAATCCACTAGTTCGCCGGCTTGGCGTTAATGAACGAGTCGCTGATCTGGCAGGCTGCGGGGCCGAGGATGACGATGAACAGCACCGGCAGAATGAACAGGATCAGCGGCACGGTCATGATCGCTGGCAGTCGCGCCGCCTTTTCCTCGGCACGCATCATCCGCTCGTTGCGGAATTCAGCGGACAGCACACGGAGGGCCGAAGACAGCGGTGTGCCATAGCGCTCGGTCTGGATCATGGTAGTGACGACACCCTTCACCGATTCCAGATTAACCCGATAGGCGAAGTTTTCAAACGCGTGGCGGCGTTCGGTCAGGAACGACATTTCGATCGAGGTCAGGGCAAATTCGTCGCCAAGTTCGGGATAGGCACGGCCCAGCTCGCGCGCGACACGATTGAAAGCGGCATCGACTGTCAGGCCGGCTTCGGCGCAAATCACCAGCAGATCAAGCGCATCGGGCAAACCCTGGCGGATTGCCTTGGTGCGCTTGCCGATGATGTTGCCGAGGTAGATTTCCGGACCCTTGTAGCCAAGACCGATTGCCGCCCCGAATGCGATGACTTTTTTGGAGGCGCTCCAGTCGGGGACGGCGTTCAGGACAAAGATGATGATCACCATGATCAGACCCAGAACAATCGGCAAGACCATGCGCGCAAACAGCACGGCGAAGGCCAATTCCTTCTTGCGAATGCCAGCCTGAGCCAGCTTTTGCTGAATCTGCTTGAGCTGGCTATCCTGAAGCACCTTGAGCGATGAAAGAGTTTCTTTCATCTTGTCGGTTGCGTCGGACTTGCGCACCAGGCTGGCGCGCTTTTTCGATGTCGAAACGATACCGGCTTTCAGCTGTTCGCGGCGTTCGTTCAGGGCCTTGACGCGCTTGGCCATGGGATCGCGCACGGTGATGACGGCGTAGATTGCCATCATCACTGCTATGGCTGCGACGCCGGCCAGGATCGTCCCGACCCAGATAACGTCGAAGCCGAGGAGCGTAGGTCCGGCGGGGTTATGTAACATGACTACCAGTGTCCTCGCTCAGATATCGAAATTGATCATTTTGGCCATGATGAAGGCGCCAATTGACATCCACACCGCGCCGCCCATCGCGGCAACGATCAGCCGCTGGTCGACAAAGAAGCCGCCCATGTAGGCAGGGTTGATCCAGGAAATGATCGCGAAGACGCCGAAAGGCAGCGCGCCGATGATATATGCGGAAGCCTTGGATTCAGAGCTCATTGCCTTGATCTTCAGCTTCATTTGCGAACGCTTGCGCAGAACATCAGCAAGATTCGACAGGGTTTCAGCCAGGTTGCCGCCGGTCTCACGCTGGATCGCAAGAGTGATGCAGAAGAAGTTGAATTCTGGGGTATTCAGCCGGTCAGCAGACTCCTGCAGCGCATCTTCCATGGTGCGGCCAATCTTGATGCGCTCGTTGACCATCTTGAATTCCTCGCCCACCGGGCCAGGAACCTCTGAAGCGACAACGCCCATGGTTTCGGTCACGGGCAAGCCCGAGCGCAGACCGCGGACCAGCAATTCGATCGCTTCGGGAAACTTGACGATGAACTTGTTCAGGCGCCTTTTGACATAATGGCTGACAGCCATGTGCGGCAAGCCGGCACCGGCGAAAAGGCCTACGGCGATTGCCATGAGCACCGCTCCGGTCTTGATATAGATCAACACCATCACCGCAAGCGCAATGCCGAGCGAAACATAGAAATACTGCGCCACAGTCCAGTTTTTGCCGGTGCGGTGAATACGCAATATCAGCGCTTCCATCCGAGAGCCCGACCCGGCGATTTGACGCATCTTGGGCTTTCGCGCGGCCACCGCTCTGCGCAGCTGGAGCTCAACCTTGTCGCTTGAATTTTCCGAATGCCGATAGCGCAGTGCCTGCAACCGGCGTGCGCTTTCCTTGTTCGCCGAAGGACCGGAAAAGGCAAGCCAGCCCAGGACCATCATCGACATGAGGCCAGACGCTACCAGCAACAGTTGAAGATAGTTCATTGTCCTCGCTTGCCTTCCTGTTTCGACCTGGCCTGTTTCGACTTGGCCTGTTCCGCAGTCAGAAGCGCCGCGACCGCTGGCCCCGGCACATCCATCCGGTGGTTACGCGTCCTGCGTAGCAGGAACCTCGGCATTGCCCTTTTTGCTCGGCATCATCGACTTTAGGTCAAACTTGCCAAGCAGCGACTTCTTCGCTGGTGACGCTGCCGGCTTGTCCAGCACGTCGCTGACACCCATCACCGCCTTGCCAATGTCGCGGATCGAACCGCCAGCCTTGGTTGAGCGATTGGCTTCGACAAACGTCTGGCCCAGCTTGGCGGCATTGGCCGCTGCCTTGAAATCAAAAGGCACGAAAAAGTTGATCTTGCGCTCGATTGAGGCTTCGAAGTCGACCTTGCTGATTTCGGCAGCGCCCTGCTGGACCTTGTTAGCGACAATCAGAACCTGAGCATGGCTGGCATTGGATTTCAGCCAGGAAAGCAGACGGATGGCGTCCCGCGCGGAGGCCAGTGTCATTTCGGTGGCCAGAACCACGACATTCACGTCTGCCAGCAAATGCGGAAAATTGATGAGCATGTTGCGTGGCAGATCAATGACGGTCATCTCGAATGCCTGGCGGAACTCTTCCTCCAGCTGAACGAAGGCTGCGCCATCCGTCATCAAGGGTGCCGTGATCGGCGCTTCGGCTGAAAGAATGGCGAGGTTGTCATTTGCGCGGATCATTGCTCGCTCAATGAACAGACCGTCGATGCGGCTCGGATTCTCGATCGCATCGGTCAGCCCGCGGCCGGGCTCAAGATCAAGCGCCAAGGCTCCGGTGCCGAAATGAATGTCAAGGTCGAGCAGTGCGGTTGGCATCTTATGATCAGCGCTGAACTGCCACGCTAGCGACGTCGCCAGTGTCGAAGCGCCAACCCCGCCGCGCGTCCCAATCACTGCGGTGGAAATGTGCGACTTGGTCGTTGCACCATCGTTGTGCTTGGGCGAGGCGAAGATCGCCTGGGCATTGACCAGTGCATCACGAATTTGCCCGGGCGAAAGCGGCTTGAGCAGATAATCGTGAATACCGCTCGAAAGCAGGTCGCGATAGAGCCGCACGTCGTTGACCTGACCAATGGCAATAACCACAGTCCCGGGCTCGCAGACTTCTGCAAGCGCATTGATGTCGTTAAGCGGATCGCCGCTTTCGGAGAGGTCGACCATCAGGATGTTCGGGCTGGCCGAGATTGAAAGCGACTGCACGGCATTGCGCAGGCCGCCCTTGTTGCACTTCTCGGGCTGCCAGCCCATTTCGATGATAACCGGCCGGAGGACATCAAGCGAGCTCTCGTCGCAGATATAGGCCGCGAAAGCGTCGCGATTGCCGTGCGATCCGGATTTCCAGGGAGCGTTCATGGCTCAGTTGCCTCCCTTGGTAGAAGTACCCTTGAGGCCGCCGGCCCCGGTTGTTGTACCTGCGCGATAGGCTTCGATCGCCTTGGTCGAACTCATCACCACGGTATCGCCAGTGCCTGCATCGCCCTTGATCAGATGCTCCGGATTGGCGACCATTGCCGCCAGATTGCCATTGGTCGCGCAGCCATAGTTACTGCTGGTGGCATTACCAAGATTTACGTCCGAATTGGCAGACCAGTCGGGGCAGTGCGGCACAGTCGCCTTCATGCGGCTGACAATCACCCTGGCAGTACCGGCGTTGACATAGCCCGGGGTTACCGGCGCATCTGCGCCGAGCAACAAACCGTGGCGCGCAACAAGTCCTTCGACGGCCGCACGAGTGGCACCGCTTTGCAGTGGATCGTCAATTGAGACGCGGTCGCCATAGCGCAGCTTCATCGCCTCGAACCAGCCCGCCAGCCGACCTTGTTCCGCAACCGTCAAGCCGCCAGGGCCGGTCGTCACGTCAAGTGTATAGTCGATCCGCTGGACGACCGGCTGATGGATGCTCTCGATGGTGCGGTTGCCGGGCATACCGCCGCAGCCGGCCAAAGCCAGACCAAGCGAGAGTGAAAGCGCAGCGCCGAGGGCGCGAGGCGCCTTATGAAACAGGATCCTGGTCATGGTCATTACCTCACTCACTTCAGGTTAAAGCCGGGGGCGGGCGCGTCGGTTTTGGCCGAGCGGGCATTGCCCTGCGTCGCATTGCCGCTAGTCGCGTTGCTATTGTTACCGGCGTAATTGCTGGCCGACCGACCGGAAGCCGGATCAGCTGATCCGCCCACACTGACCTCAGGCCCGGCGACTCTCGGGGGTGCAGCAGTGGGCATTGGCCGCGACACTCCAGACTTGCCGTCCGATGCGATGTTGCCGAGCAAGCGCTGGATTTCCTGCGGGCTTTGATAGCCGTCGGTGGGCAACTTGATGTCGTTGGCATCGACCGGGTTGACCAGATAAGGGGTGACGACAATCACCAGTTCGGTTTCGCCGCGGCGGAAGCTGGTCGATCTGAACAAGGTTCCCAAAATTGGAATGTCACCGACACCCGGGGTCTTGTCGATCGAGTTTTGGGTATTGTTGCTCATCAGGCCAGCAATCATGAAGCTTTGGCCAGAGCCGAGTTCGACCGTGGTTTCAGCCCGTCGGATGGTCAGTGCCGGGACCTGGAAGCCGTTGAGCGTTACCGCACCCTGGCTCGACAGTTCCGAAACTTCGGGCCGCACGCGGATCGAGATGCGTCCATTGGCGAGCACGGTTGGCGTGTAGGACAGGCTGACTCCGAAGCGCTTGTACTCGATTGAGGTGGCACCGAGACCCTGGCTGATCGGGATGGGATATTCACCGCCAGCCAGGAAGTCGGCGGTTTCGCCGGACAACGCAGTCAGGTTAGGTTGTGACAGGGTTGTCACTAGACCGATGCGTTCGGCCAGATCAAAGCTGGAAGCGACGTTCATGCCGAACAGCTTGCCGGCAAGGCTCAGCGCTGTCTGTCCGACATTGTTGCCCTTGGGGGTGAAGATCGAGCCGCCGACGACATATTTTCCGCTGACCGGATCGAACGGCAAGCTGATGGTCCCGACCGGCAAGCCGAACTTTGTCGATGCATCGAGTACCGGCAAGCCAGTTGTCGAAATGCCGCTGGTGGTCCCGGCCACGTTACTGAACGAACCGCCGCCATTGCCGCGAGCGACGCCGAACAGGAAACCGCCCTGGGTGTCTTGCGCCGACAGGTTCGAACTGATCTCGCGGACCAGCGATCGGCTGACCTCGGCAAAGCGCACGATCAGACTGACCTGCAAGGGCGTCGCCGTTTTCAGACGACTAATGACATTGCTGGTTCCGCCGCTGGCTCCGCCACCGACAAAGGCCAGAACCAGGCGCTGCGCCTCGGCGGCGTCTTCGGGCGAGGCCACGGTGCCGGTCAGCAGAAAAGTGTTGGTCCCCACCGAGGTCACCGTGATCTTCGCGTCGGGCATTGCCAGACTGAGCATCTGGTCAACGCTCTCGATGTTGGAGCCGACGCGGATGTTCGCAGACCAGATCACTTGCCCAGCGGCATTGCTGGCGTAGATCGTGGTTTCACCGCCGCTCTTGCCAAAGACATAGAGCTGGCGTTGCGATTTGATCTGGACGTCTGCAACCGCTTCGTTGGCGACAAAAACATCCTTCATCGCGCCGGGCACGCTGACCAGCTGGCCGCGTCCGATTGACAGGACTATGCTGCTGGCCGGGCGCATCACCGACTGGGCATGAGCCTGTCCGGGGGCGGCGAGGGCCAGCGGCAAACTGGCGCAGGCAGCGGCCATCAGAGATAGCGAAATACGGCGTTTCATTCGATTGCCCCCAGCGTTGGCGTAGGTATTGGCTTTGGCAGTGCGGTGCGGCGCATTGATCATGTCACTTGCTCCCCACTTCGACTTCGGTGGTCTGTTTGCCGCGTGTTACCCTCACGACGGGCCCGCCGCGGTATTCGATGGCGCGGGGCGAGATGCCGCCAGGAAGCGCGCCGTTGATTGCGGAACTGGCGTTCGACATGGGTTGGCCGGCAAACGAGCGGCTGCTGGCAGGCGGCGTCATCGAAATCGACCGGCGCTGGAAGCGAGAGACGTCACCGCCCGTCACAAAGGTAGTCGCGCCTTCGATCGGCTGGACCATGGCCTTGTTGAGGATCCGGTCTTCTTCTTCCTTGCTGGCGCCCTCAGGAACCTTGACCGTGCCGCTGGCGATAGCTTTTTCAAGCTCGGTCTGGTTGTCTGCAATCGATCGTAGCGAGAGGTTGAGCGTACCGAGCGTATCGGCAACGGCAATCTTTTCGCCAATGCGCGGGGTAACTTCGAGAGTGATCGTGCGCGCCGTGCGAACCACGGTCTTGCCATTTTCTGTTTCGGTTTCAGTCGCCTGGTCGGTTGCCAGAACTCGCAGGTTGCGCAGGATGGTTTCCGCAGCCTTGAGCGGCTCACCGGTATCGCCCGGGCCACGCACCGACTGGGTGAGTACCAGATCGACCCGGTCGCCCGGGAAGATGAAGCCGGCAACGCCAGTCTTCTGCGAAACCGTGATTGTCACGGCACGCATGCCAGGGCCCAATGCCGCAGCAAGGAAGCCGCGGTCACCAGGAGCAACCAGTGCGCCCTGCGTGACTGGCTGTCCGGCTGTTACCGGGAATCGGACGACTGTGCCGAGCAGTTTGTTGATATCGGCCTCGCCTTCGAGGAAATAGGCGTCCTGCACCATTTCCTTCGGCCATGGCTGGAAGGCGATTGAGTCGGCGGTGATGATGGTGCCAACCGGCAGGGCACGCAGCGCAACCAGCGCCTTGGGTCCTTGCGGAACCGAAAGCGCGGCCTCAGCCCTGGGCGTCGAAGCGCCCTGGAACAGGCTCCGTGCGGCAAGCGCCGTGCCGATCGCAATGACCAGCGCCCCCAGCAGCAACATCAGCTTCTTCTTATCCATGGCTAGACAAGCCCCTTCGAAAATACCCTGGTTTCAGATGAGTGAAATCGGCTAAAATGGTTAAGATCGGGTTCACCCCGGTCGAGCGGCGAAATAAATTGTAGGCAGATATTGCGTTGCGAGCGCCCAAAGGCCGGCAAAGCTGATGGCAATTCCATAGGGAACCATGATCCGGCCCTCGCTGCGGCGCGCATAATGCATCCCACCGACGATAAGCGTCAGGGCCCCGCCCAGCAGCGACATCACCATAAGCAGTTGTAGGAAAGTGACCGGCTGGATCCACAGAGCCAGCGCTGACAGCAGTTTGACATCGCCGCCGCCCATGGCGCGCAGGGCAAACATGGCTGCCAGCACGATGAAGATGATCAGCGCGATAGCCAGATGAAAGGCGACATCGAGCCAGGATTGGCCGTTTACCAGCCAGAAAATCGGTGCACCCAGCGCGATCGCGGCGTTGAGCCAATTGTCTATTTGGCGCCGGCGCAGATCGGTAAAGGCGGCAATCAGCAGTGCAATTGCCAATGCAGACAGCAACCCGTATGAAAAAATTCCGCCGTGCATTTCAAGCCCCCTGGCACCTGGGGGTTTTGTAGCGGTCACTGCTTACCAAAAAGTAACCAACCTAATCAGCCTGGAATTAGCTCTTTGACTGCAGCCGAAAGTAGCGAGGAGAGAACATTTGACCGGCGCGCCATTCCGCAGGGCGCCGTCGAAAGCCGCTGGACTGCGCCCGGCGGCCAGTCGATCCGCCGTATCGACTGGCTGTTGCCTCGGGGCGCTTGCCGCGGTTCGCTCCTGTTCATGCCGGGGCGCGGCGATGCCTATGAAAAATATCTCGAAACGCTCAACTACTGGAATAGCCGAGGCTGGCGGGTAACGGCGTCGGACTGGCGCGGCCAGGCCGGATCGGGACGCCTCGGCAAGGATGCCGTTACGGGCCACATCGACGACTTCGCAACCTGGGTGAGTGATCTGGCCGCCCTGTGGCAGCAATGGCGCCTGACGACACCCGGTCCGCATGTGCTCATCGGTCATTCGATGGGGGGCCATCTAGTGCTTCGCGCGCTTGCCGAGCATCGTGTGAATCCCGACGCCGCGGTGCTGGTTGCGCCAATGGTGGATTTCATTCGCCACGGAGTTCCTGCCGTGCTGATGCACAATGCCGCAAAGGTAATGGCCGCGATTGGCGACGCGCAGCGACCAGCATGGAAATGGGGAGAGAAGCCGGGCGTGTTCCCAGTGGATCGGATCAATCTTCTGACTAACGATACCGAGCGCTATGCCGACGAGGTTTGGTGGCGCGACTACCGGCCCGAAATCGCGATGGGGCCAGGCAGTTGGGGTTGGGCAGCGGCGGCCTATGCGTCGACCAGACTGCTCGCCCGCCGCGGTATGCTCGAGCAAGTGAAGTGCCCTGCGTTGTTGCTGTCAGTCGACAATGACCGGCTGGTCAGTTCCGCGGCGATCGAGCGGGCAGCACTGCGAATTCCGCGCGGCGAGCTGGTGCGCTTTGGCAGTGAGGCTCGTCACGAGCTGCTCCGCGAGGGCGATCCGGTGCGTGATCGCGCCCTGGCGGCCATCGACGATTTCCTTGGCCGCATGGCACCAGTACGCGATTGACCGGCATGGCGGAGCGTTTTGACATTGTCATCGTCGGGGCGGGGATGGCGGGAGCCTCACTCGCGGCGGAACTTTCTGGAGTCGCCGGTGCGAAAATACTGCTGCTCGAGGCAGAGCCGCAACCCGGCTATCACGCGACCGGCCGGTCAGCCGCTTTCTGGGATGAGAGCTATGGCGGGCCGGGAGTACAGCCACTGACCACAGCCTCCGGGCCGTTGCTGCGCGAACTCGGATTGCTCAAGCATCGCGGCGCACTGACCATCGGCCGGGCCGGGCAGGAAGCGAGAGTCGAGGCCTTTGCTAAAACCTTTATTGCGCTCGGCGTGGATTTCATCGTTGAGGACCGAGCCGCAATTGCCGCTCGCATACCGGGATTGCGCTCCGGATGGACGATTGGCGCGTTCGAGCCGCAATGCAGCGACATCAATGTGGCGGGGCTGCATCAGCACTACCTCGCGGCAGCGCGTAACGCTGCGGTCGAACTGTGGTCAAACGCGCGGCTGGTGCGCGCTGACCGCGCGGAACCCGGCTGGCAGCTCCGGCTTGAGGATGGCCGGAAAGTGTATTGCGAGGTTCTGGTCAATGCGGCGGGGGCCTGGGCCGATCAGGTGGCGACGTTAGCCGATGTCAGCCCAACGGGCATAGCACCGCTGCGCCGCACGGTTGCCCAGTTGCGCATCAACCCGGCGGCGCCTGCTGACTTGCCATTGGTGCTCGATATCGACCAAAACTTCTATTTCAAACCCGAAAGCGGGCGTCTGTGGCTCAGCCCGCACGATGAGACCCCGAGCCATCCCTGCGATGCCGCGCCAGAGGACATCGATGTCGCCAATGCCATTGCCCGCATGGAGGAAGTTGTCGACTGGCAGGTCGAACGGGTCGAGCACAAATGGGCGGGGCTCAGGAGTTTCGCGCCGGACCGCCTGCCCGTGTTCGGCTTCGATCCGGCGGCGGCCAATTTCTTTTGGTTCGCCGGACAAGGCGGCTTTGGCATCCAGACCGCACCTGCAGCGGCCAAATTGGCGGCGCGTCTGATGATGGGCCTCTCTGCTGGCGAGATTGATCCAGAACCCTATTCCCCAAAGCGTTTTTGTTCCTAGTGTGGTGGATTTGAAATTCGCTCGATCTAAATTTTAGCGCCGGAGCGAATTTCAAATTCTTAAACCACACTAGAATCATATAGTTGCTAGTGTCCTTATCGAATCCGAAGACCCTCTGAGCTTGAATTTTAAGCTTGGGGACTTCGGATTCGGGACACTAGCCCTGTTTGGCAATGGCGGCGTTGCTGGCCAGCTGATCAGCACGTTCGTTTTCGGGGTGGCCGGCGTGGCCTTTGATCCATTGCCATTCGATCTGGTGTTGGAGAATAGCTTCGATCAGATCGTGCCACAGATCCTGGTTGCGCACGGGCTGCTTGCTGGCGCTGACCCAGCCCTTGCGCTTCCAGCCTTCGATCCATTTGGTCATACCATCGATAACATAGCGGCTATCGGTGTGGATGGTCACGGCGCAGGGCTCGGTCAAGGCGTTGAGTGACCGGATCACGGCAGTCATTTCCATGCGATTGTTGGTCGTCTCGGCCTCGCCGCCGCTCATTTCCTTTTCATGATGGCCCATGCGCAGAATCGCGCCCCAGCCACCCGGACCGGGGTTGCCCTTGCAGGCTCCATCAGTAAAAATATCCACGCGCTTCATCGAGTTTTGGCGACCTCATTCATTCCGCAAAAATTGCCGCATTTCCCGGGTCCGCATAAAACTCCAGGCGCCGGGCAAAAGCCATCGGATCCTTGCGTGTCACCAGGGCTTCGGCAGCGGTATTTAGCCAATCATAGCTACGCGTGGCAAGGAAGCGCATTGCCGCTCCGCGTGCCAGAACGGGAAGATTTGCACGTTCCAGCGCGGAAAGCGGTCTGATTGCCTGATAGCCGGACAGCAGCGCCTGTGAGACTGCCGGATCGAAGTACTTGCCGCCGTCGCTGAAGCACCAGGCGGCGTGGGTTATGGCGAGATCATATGCGGTGATATCGGTGCAGGCGAAATAGAAGTCGATCAGCCCGGCCACCTCATCGCCCAGCATCAGCACATTATCCGGAAACAGATCGGCGTGGATCACTGAGCGCGGCAGATCCTCTGGCCAGTGAAGCGTCAGATAGTCAAGTTCGCTGGTCACGAGCTCAGCAAGTCCGGGGTGGATCGATGCCAGCCCGTCTGCACCGCATGCGCTGGCTAGCGCCTGCCAGTCAGCCAAACCGAGGCCGTTGGTGCGCGTGCCCGGAAAATCGGCTGCGGCAATGTGGACCCGCGCAAGGGCTGCGCCGACCGCACGGGCTTGCTCCGGGTTCGGCTCGCTGACCGACACGCCCGGCAAAAACTCGATCAGTGCGAGCGCCTTGCCATGATGAAAGCGATGACTCTGGCCCTCGCGGTCGTGAATGGTGCGCGGCACCGGACAGCCGCGTTCAGCAAGGTGATCCAGCAGGTCGAGAAAGAAAGGCAGTTCGCTGACATCGGTGCGCTGCTCGTACATCGTCAGGATGAAGCGCGCGCGATCTGTATCGATCAGCCAATTGCTGTTGGAGACACCTTCCGCGATGCCTTTGGCCGAAACCAGCGCGCCGACATCGAATGCGGCGATGATCTTTGCCAGCGCTTCGGCGCCAAGCTGGGTATAGACGGCCATTGCGTAACGAGGCTCTATTCGGCCAGCTGGGCAGGCAGCTTGAAGATCATGCGTTCTTCGGCAGTAGTAATCACTTCCTCGGTCACCTCGCGCAGCGCGTGCACATAGTCAGCTACTTCACGGACCAGCGATTCCGGAGCGGAAGCACCAGCAGTCAGCCCCAACGTGGTCACACCGTCGAGCCAGCCGGGATCGATCTCAGATGCCCGCTCGATCAGGCGCGAAGCTGCTCCGCAACGCTCCGCAACTTCAACCAGTCGCCGTGAATTGGAGCTGTTCGGCGCGCCGATCACGAGCACTAGCTGGCACTGCGGGGCAATCGCCTTGACTGCCGCCTGACGGTTGGATGTGGCATAGCAGATATCGTCCGCGCGGGGCCCGGCGATGCCGGGGAAGCGCCGTTGCAATTCGGCGACGAGTTCGGCTGTATCATCCACCGACAGCGTCGTCTGAGTCAGGAAGGCCAACGGGAAATCAGGCGGGAACGAAAGCGCGGCGGCATCTTCAAGCGTTTCGACCAGCGTTATTGACCCTTCGGGGACCTGGCCCAGTGTGCCGATGACTTCGGGATGGCCGCGATGGCCGATGAACAAAATGTGGCGCCCGGCAGCAATCTGCCGCTCCGCTTGCCGATGAACCTTGCTGACCAACGGGCAGGTCGCATCGAGCCATTCAAGCCCGCGCGCAGTCGCCACTTCGGGCACCACCTTGGGAACACCGTGCGCTGAAAAGATTACTGGTGCGCCGTCCGGCACTTCATCGAGTTCTTCGACAAACACCGCGCCCTTGGCCTTGAGACCATCGACGACGTGGCGGTTGTGAACGATTTCGTGGCGGACATAGACCGGTGCCCCAAAGCGTTCGATGGCCAGTTCGACGATTGCAATGGCGCGTTCGACCCCGGCGCAGAAGCCGCGCGGCGCGGCGACCAGCAGTTTGAGCGGGAGCAGGCCTGCAGATTGCCCTAATGGACCGGCCGATGGATTTTGTGCTGGAAATGGTGCGTTCATGATTGCGCCTCTAGCGCTTTGCAGGCCGCGCGGCTAGGGCATCTGCCAATGGTCTGCGACCAACGGGATTTGTGCCCTGAAGGGTGGAGACCTTGAGGGTTCATGTCTGATTGGTGCAGGTCTGAATGGTGTAGGGATGCCAAGATGAAATTGCGTTTAAGCCTGATTGCCGCCTCACTGATCGCTGTTTCCCTTGCCGGATGCCGCCACAAGGGCGAACTGGTGATTGATGAAGGCGTTGGCGTTAGTGCAGTTCGAAGCGCTTGTCCGGCCTCTGGAATCCCCGATTATACCGGCGACGTCACCCTATTTCGCGAGGGCGGCAGCAATACGGCGCAGGATATCGATGTTGTCGCGGCGATGACCAATCTGCGCACCACTTGCGATGACGGGCTACGCAGTGGCTCGGGCAAGGTAAATGCCACCAGCACGTTCGATGTACTGGCCCGCCGCTCTGACACGCGAGGGGCGCGGCAAGTGATGCTGCCGTATTACGTTACGGTGTTGCGCGGCGGAACCGCGGTGGTTTCGAAGCGAATCGGCCAGGTAACGCTCAATTTCGCGGACGGCGCAGAGCGCGCGCAGGCGCGCGGGCAAGGCACCGCGGTGATTGACCGGAATGAGGCAACGCTGCCTCAGGACATTCGCGATCGCATCACCCGCAAGCGCAAGGCCGGTGATACGGACGCGGCGATCGATCCGCTGAACGAACCTGACGTAAAGACTGCGATTGCCCGCGCGACTTTCGAGTTACTCGTGGGTTTCCAACTCGACGACAAGCAGCTGGCCTATAACGTTACGCGCTAAGCCGGGTTGGGTTTAGAGCGGCGTACGGTAAATCTGCACCACCGAGATTGTCACTGGAAGCTTCTCGGCAAGGAGCGTCGTGCAGTGCGGGTCGGGAACCCGTGCAAGCGACGCGACGCTGTCCGAGGGGCTTCCAGTGGCAACCCCTCCGGGGCGGGCCAAATTCGACTCCGTCACGGTGGCAGATTTGCCGCACGCCGCTCTAAGAGCCTGCAGGATGGCCGCCTGCGCTGCCGCGGCGATGGTTTTGCGGTTTGTCAGTGCTTCGTCTGAGAGGACTGGCAGGAAGCGCACATTGAGCTGGATGGGCTTGCTGCGCCCGACGATGCGCTTGAAGTTGTCGAGGCCATGCTCGGTCCCGATCCAGGCGATGGTGGGTGCCTCGGCGCCATAGTCCAGCACCACAGGACGTACTGCTATCCCGGCGGGCAATGGCTCGAGTGCGGAAAGCAGCGAGCTCTTGAATTGTAGCAGGCCGGTGCCGTCGCTGGTCGTGCCTTCTGGGAATATGGTCAGGGCACCTGTGTCGCGGATCGCGGCGCGAACCTGCTCGACCTGACGGTGAACACTGGCCCGGTCATGGCGGGCAACAAGCACCGTGTCGTTCATCGCACACAGCCAGCGCAGCAGCGGCTGCGTTCCGAGCCCATCATGGGCGACGAATGCCGACCCCGAGGCTGCGGCAAGCGCAGGAACATCGATCCAGCTGACATGATTGGCCAGCAGGAACTCGCCGCTGCCAGGCCGCTCTCCCGTAATCTTGATCGTGACCCCCGCAATGCGGGCAATCCCCGATAGAAAGCGGCGCGGCCATGGGTTGCGAACATCGACGAGCCGACAGGCATAGTAGAGCGGAACGCAAGCGAGCAAAAGCATCGCCATCGCAGTGACCCGCACCGCAATTCGCAGCAGCCCAGCTGGCGGGATCACAGCGACCCCCGCAGGCGTCTCATCCATCACTCTTCTGGCGGAGAAGAACTGCGATCAAGTTTCACGCCGTAGAGCTCCATCCTGTGATCGACCAGACGGAAACCCAATCGCTCGGCGATCTGGCGTTGCAGCGCTTCCAGCTCGGGATCGACGAATTCGATGACCTTACCGCTTTCGACGTCGATCATATGATCATGGTGCGCCTCAGGCGCTGCTTCATAACGCGAACGACCGTCGCCAAAATCGTGGCGATCGAGAATGCCGGCCTCTTCGAACAGGCGGACGGTGCGATAGACCGTGGCAATGGAAATGTGCGAATCGATTGCAACGGCGCGTTTGTGCACCTTTTCGACATCCGGATGATCGGTACTGTTGGACAACACCCGGGCAATGATCCGGCGCTGTTCGGTAATCCGCAAACCGCGTTCGGCGCACAGCGCCTCAATGTCGATAGGTTGTTGCACACAATTTCCGGACAAGAAAAACCCCGCCAGATATTAACCCGGCGGGGCGATTATACAACCTGCGAAGGCCGCTTGGATCAAACCTTGAGTTTGGGCTTGGCTGGACGGCCGCGCTTCTGGCCGGGCTTGCGGCCAAGGCCGATCTTCTTGGCCAGTTCGCGGCGCTTTTCGGCATAGTTGGGGGCGACCATCGGATAGTCGGCAGCCAGACCCCAGCGGGCGCGATACTGGTCAGGTGTCAAATTGTAGTGCGTCATCAGGTGACGCTTGAGCATCTTCAACTTCTTGCCGTCCTCAAGACAGACGATGTAGTCTGGCTTGATGGAAGCGCGGATTGAAACGGCCGGCTCGGGCATCGTTTCCGCTACGACCACGGTCTTACCAAGTCCGGCGAGCGCGCCATAGATGCTGGTGATCAGCGCGGGCACATCGTCAACCGAAACGCTGTTGTTGCTGAGATTGGCGGCAACAATGTCAGACGTCAACGTAATCAAAGTTTCGTTCATATCGCTTTCAGGGATAGGCATGGAAAATTCCTTTATATTTTCTTGGACCCTATTGTTTGGCCGCGGCCAAAGCGGGACTCAGTCCGCGTGCGACGCTTATTGAACGAATCCAGCCTGAGCGGCAAGATGGCATTTCTATGAAACTGACAAACAGGTAAGCTGTTTTTCAGTGTGCTTTCGAAATTTATGCGCCATTCCGTTTATCAACCGACGCCTTGCATTCGCAAGCAAAAGTCAGCGCATCGAGGCGAGCGCCGCTGGAACTCCGATAATATCCGGTGCGGCGTCCAACTGGAACAAACCCGAACTGGCGATAAAGATGCTCTGCAGGATTGTTTTCCCGCATTTCGAGCAACAGCCGATCGGCGCCGCGTTCTTGGGCACACGCCGCAAATCGCGCAAGCAATGCTGCGCCAAGACCACGGCGGCGGTATTTGGGATCTACAGCGAACAGCAACAGTTCTTCTTCTTCATAGCCATGACGTGACAGACAGAAGCCGGCAGCGGGTTCGCCCGGCAAAGGTTTCTCGCCATGTTCGGCAATCATCAAGTAATGGCAATTGCCGAGCAGCAGGGCGTCTTCCACCTGACGGCGATTCCAGGCCTCACCAAAAGTCGGATCGAAGGCGGCGCCCATCACTGCCATGATCCGGTCGATGTCGTCGGCAGGCGGCGTCATGGGGCGCTAGCTGGCAGGCGCGCATCGGGCGCGCGCCCGTAAATCGGGCGGATGTCGCTGGTCAGGGTGGCCGGTGCCAGCAGGTTTGCAGCGCGGGCATCGGGGAGTAGATCCAGCGCTTCGCCGTGGCCACGCAAGGCAACCAGCGCCCGCGCCTGACTGCCGGCGATGAATTCCTCGCCAACATGGGCTTCAGCATCGGCAGGCTGCCGCGAAGCCAGTGCTTCTGCAGGCACGCCCCCCGCCGTGAATCGTTGGACAAACCATTCCCCGTGCCCCCCGGTCATAACGACCGCGACAGGGACCGGGCGAATGGCACGGTGAGCCATGGCGGCAATCAGCGAGAGAGTGGGATAGCCCAACAGTTCGGCGTTCCAGGCAAACGCCAGCGCCCGCGCAGCGGCGAGTCCGACCCGCACGCCCGTGAAGCTGCCTGGCCCAAGCGCAACCAGGATGCGCTGTGCCTCGCCGCGCCCCGGCAAGGCGGCAATCATCGGGACCAATTGTTCGGCATGGCCGCGCCCGAGCAGGCGGAATTCTCCGGCGACGCAATTTTCGCCCTCAAATAGCGCCACCGAACAGGCCTCGGTTGCGCAATCGATCGCCAGTGTCAGCATGCGCAGGCGCGCGGGGGTTCAGGCGGCGCGGACTTCGGTGACTTCGGGGACATAGTGCTTAAGCAGCCCCTCGATCCCCTGCTTGAGCGTCGCCGAGCTGGATGGGCAGCCCGAGCAAGAACCCTGCATCTGCAGATAGACCACGCCTTCGCGAAAGCCCCTATAGACAATGTCCCCGCCATCGTTGGCGACGGCTGGGCGCACACGGCTCTCGATCAATTCCTTGATCTGGATGACGATGTCTGCGTCGGCGGGGTCTTCGCCATAGTCAGCGTCTTCGGCCGGAACCGAAATGTCGCTCGCATCGGGGCCGGCAAACAAGGGCGCGCCCGAAACGAAATGGTCGAGCAGCACGGACACCACTGGCCCTTTGAGTGCGCTCCAGTCGGCACCGGGTCCGGCGGTGACTGAGATAAAGTCGCGACCAAAGAATACGCCCGTGACATCGCCGAGGCTAAACAGCGCCTCGGCCAGCGGCGAGGCGGCGGCCTCGTCGTCATTGGTGAATTCGCGGGTGCCCGACGCCATGACCGGTTCGCCCGGGAGAAATTTGAGCGTTGCCGGGTTCGGAGTGGTTTCTGTCTCGATGTACATCATAAATGCATGTAGGCTGCCTTGTCGGCGGGTCAAGAGGCGGCACTCCGCCAAAAATGCTGCAGGTGCGAAATAAACTTGCAAGATTGGCTAAAATCCGTATGTGCACTGCAACATAATTGCTGGGCCATACATGGGTCGGAGGATAATACGGTGGCAGACAAAGAGCGTCCATCACAAGCCGAGCCGGACGGAGCGAACGATTCCGCTAACGGATTCTTCGGATCAGAGGGGCCCTTGGCCACTTTGCTGCGCTATGTTGATCCACGCATGATGGCGGAACAAGGCATCGCGCTGTCAAAGACCATGCTCGATATTGTCACCGGCAAGTCTGAAATTGCGCCCGATGCCCGGGACTGGCGGTTCAAGGATGAAGCCTGGTCCAAGAATCCTGCCTATAAGCGGCTGGCTCAGGCTTATCTTGCGGCGACCGAATCAATCGAGAAGATGATCCCGGACGATCTTACTGTCGAAAACCGGCAGCGGGCCGAATTGGCCGCAACGATCGTGACCAGTGCCTTTGCGCCCACCAACACGTTGATGGGCAATCCCGCTGCGCTGGCAAAGACTATTGAGACAGGCGGCAGCAACCTGACCAAGGGCCTTGCTGCTTTCCTCAGCGATATCAAGAACAACGGCGGCTTGCCCAAGCAGGTCGATTCATCTAAATTCGAAGTCGGCGGCAATCTGGCGATCACCCCGGGCAAGATCGTGCTGCGGCACGAGATGTTCGAACTGATCCACTACAAGCCCTCAACCGATCAGGTCTATGAGACCCCGGTGCTGCTGATCCCGCCTCAGATTAACCGCTTCTATTTTACGGATCTTGCCCCTGGCCGCAGCTTTGCCGAATACACCGTCGGCCAGGGTCTGCAGTATTTCGCGATCAGCTGGCGCAATCCGCAGCCTGAAAACCGCGACTGGGGCCTCGACCAATATGCCGAGGCGGCGCTGGCTGCGATCGATGCGACTGCCGAGATCACCGGCCAGCCGAAAGTCAACCTCGTCGGCTTCTGCGCCGGCGGCATCACCGCTGCGATGGTCATGGGTTATCTCGAGTCCAAGGGGCTGGACCGGGTGAACAGTTTTGCGCTGTGCGTGACGATGCTCGATTTCGAAGTCGATGCGACACTCGGTGCCTTCCGCCTGCCGGCGCTGTTGTCGGTAGCCAAGGGCAAGTCCGCAAAAACCGGAGTCCTGGCAGGGGCCGATCTCGCCAAGATCTTCACCTGGCTTCGCCCCAACGATCTGGTGTGGAACTATTGGGTCAACAATTACCTGATGGGCGAGCCGCCTGCCGCCTTCGATATTCTCGCCTGGAACAATGACTGCACCAATATGTCGGCGCAGCTGCACGAGGATTTCCTCGAGCTGTTCGAACAGAACTCGATTGTCCAGCCTGGCAAGGCGAAAGTGTTGGGCGAACCTATCGATCTGGGCAAACTCAGGTGCGATGCCTTCGTCGTCGGCGCGGTGACGGATCACCTGACCCCCTGGAAAGCCTGCTACCAGGCCAGCAGCCATCTCGGTTCGAAGGATCGGACGTTCGCGCTGAGCAACGGCGGCCATGTTGCTGCGCTGGTCAATCCGCCGGGCAATCCCAAGGCCTATCACTATATGGGCCCCGCCACTGCGCCAGACGCCGACACCTGGCTCGAGCAATCGCCAAAACTGTCGGGCAGTTGGTGGGAAAGCTGGGCCAAGTGGTGCGCAGACCGCAGCGGCAAGCAGATTGCCGCGCCCAAGAAGCTTGGCTCGAAAGCGTTCCCGCCGATTTGCGATGCGCCTGGAGAATACGTCAAGCAATAGAGCAAGTTTGTCCTTGCCTTGCAGCCTCAGAAAAATAATTCAAATATCGGTTCAGCTTTGTGAAACTGATGTTAAAGTAAATTCATCACAAATCCCGGCGGGCTGAAATGGTTCGGCCGCAACCGGGGAAATCGGGAATATCCATCAGGGGGAACCCCACTTGATCTATCAGGCCTTTGAAGCCGCGCGTCGCAGCACTCGTCCGCTCTATCACCTTCTCAATACGGGCCAGAAGCTGGCGCGTGATGCCCGCAATCCCTTGCGTAACACGTTGACTATGCGGACGCTTGCGACCGTGTGGGAGTTGCCGGCACGCGCGATGAAGGACTACGGCAAGCCGCGCTATCAGGTCTGGGAAGAGCTCGACGGTGCCGAGATCGGTCTCCAGGAAACCGTGGTGCAAAGCCTGCCGTTTGCCGATCTGTTGCATTTCCCGGTCGATGATGGCCGCGAAAAGCCCAAGGTGCTGATCGCTGCCGCCCTGTCGGGTCACCACGCAACGCTGCTGCAGGATACCATCCGCGGCTTCGCGCGCGATTTCGACACCTATATTACTGACTGGAAGGATGCCCGCCAGGTTCCGCTGAGCGAAGGCGATTTCGGATTCGACGACTACGTCGCCTATCTGATCCAGTTCATCGAAACGATGGGACCGAATACGCATTTGGTCGCGACCTGCCAGGCTGCGCCACCGGCCATGGTCGCAGTGGCGATCATGGAGGCGCGTGGGTCGAACTGCGTACCCGCCAGCCTTACCCTGATGGGCGGACCGGTCGATACCCGGCTCAGCCCCAACAATAAGCTGAACATGCTAACCACCGCTCTCCCGCTGTCTCTGTTCAAGAAATTCAACATCCACAAGATCCCGTCCGGCTATGCGGGCAAGGGGCGCAGGGTCTATCCGGGCTTCTTCCAGCTAAGCGGCTTCATCACACTCAACCCCATGCCGCACGTCAAGCAATACAAGAACTTCGTCAAGAATTCGGTGAAGGGCGATGAGGCAAGCCTCGAGAAATTCCGCGATTTTTACGACGAATATTTCGCCGTTCTGGACATGACCGAGAGCTTCTATATCGACACTTTGGCGAAGGTTTTTTTCGAGCACCACATCCCGACCGGCCAGATGACTTATGAAGGCAAGCTCGTCGATTTTGGCGCGATGCGCCAATGCGCGCTGCTTACCGTGGAAGGCGAGAACGATAATTTTTGCCCGCCAAGCCAAACCGAAGCCGCTCACGATGTCTGTACCAACGTTCCGGATGAGCGGCGCGGCCATTACATCCAGCCCGGAGTCGGCCATTACGGCGTGTTTTCAGGGTCGAAGTTCCAGGCAGAGATATATCCGGTAATCCGCGATTTCATCTACCACTCAGTTGCCCAAGACAAAGATGGCAAGGCGCCCACGCCACCAGCCAAGTCGATGCGCCCCGGCAAGGGACACCATGCGTTTGAAGGCACTGAATTCGCGGACGTGGGCATGGTCTGATTTTTACGCGCCTTGCTACTGACCTGCCGGTCTATTCACTGGCCCTTAATCCTCAGCCTCCCTATAGGCTGGCCCGATGAATTCGCCGCGCCGCATTGCTCACTCGTTTACCTGCCTCGCCTCGCTGCTGTCGCTGGCGGTCCAGCCGGTCACTGCAAGACCGGTGACTGGCGGGGCAGCGCACGCTGCGCGTCCTGCCCCAGCTGTGCCTACCGCCAAGGTCAATACCGACGCCTGGCTTTATCGCGGCAGCGATGTTCCGCATGATCCGAATTGGGTGTTTGGCGAACTGCCCAACGGCTTGCGCTACGCCGTGCGCCACAATGGGGTCCCGCCAGATCAGGTGTCGATCCGCATCCGCATCGATGCCGGGTCGCTCTTTGAGACGGAGAGTGAACGTGGCTATGCGCACCTGATCGAGCATCTGGTGTTCCGCCAGTCGAAGTATCTGGGCGAAGCGCAGGCAATCCCGACCTGGCAGCGGCTTGGCGCCAGCTTTGGCACCGATACAAATGCCGAAACCTCCCCGACCCAGACCGTCTTCAAGCTTGACCTGCCCAATGCCACGCCCGCTTCGATCGACGAAAGCTTCAAGCTGCTCTCCGGCATGATGACGGCGCCGACATTGTCCGAAACCGATGTACGCACCGAAGTACCAATCGTCCTGGCCGAGAAGCGCGAGCGGGGCGGCGCGGCGGAGAGGGTGCAGGACGCGACGCGCGAGACTTTCTATGCCGGCCAGCTGTTGGCTAGCCGCACGCCGATCGGCACTGAAGCCTCGCTCAATGCTTCGACTGCCGCCTCAGTGCGAGGGTTCTACAGCCGCTGGTACCGGCCTGAAAACGCCGTGATCATCGTAGCGGGCGATGCCGATCCGGCGGCGCTGGCGGCGATGATCCAGAAATGGTTCGGTGACTGGCACGCGCCAGGCAAGCCTGCCCCGGCGCCCAGCTTCGGCGATCCAGTCGCGCCTGCGGCAAGCGGCCCAGCAAGTCCAAGCGGCGCAACTCCGGTTGGCGAAACCAAAGTTCTGGTCGAACCCGAATTACCGCGCGGTGCAAGCTTTGGGATACTGC
The DNA here is from genome assembly GCA_039928735.1 of Novosphingobium sp. GTDB lineage: Bacteria > Pseudomonadota > Alphaproteobacteria > Sphingomonadales > Sphingomonadaceae > Novosphingobium. Next base: position 26,467 of record JBDSSP010000182.1, read on the forward strand.
GCCCGTGGCGGCAGGTCACAGATAATATCGCGTACAACCAGGGTTTGATGATCGATGCTCTGGCGCAGGCGCTGATCAACCGGCGGCTTGAGACCAAGGCGCGCGCTGGCGGCAGTTTTCTGCTCGCCCAAGTGGCTCAGCAGGATGTCAGCCGCTCGGTCGATGGGACCTTTGTTTCGGTTACTCCGCTCAGCGCGGACTGGCGAAGTGCGCTTCGCGACGTTCGCGCGGTGATCGCCGACGCCATGGCGACGCCGCCAACTCAGGAAGAAATTGACCGCGAAGCGGCGGAAATGGAAATCGCCTACCAGGTTCCTGCCGAACAGCAGGTGCTGCTGGCAGGCAGCAAGGTTGCCGACGATCTGGTCCAGGCGCTCGACATTCGCGAGACAGTGGCTGCGCCGGATGCAGTGCTGAGCATTTTTCGCAGTTCCAAGTCGCTGTTCAAGCCCGACGCGGTGCTGACCCATACCCGGACCCTGTTCTCCGGCACAGTGACGCGGGCGGTTATGATCACGCCAAATGCAGGCGAAGCCGATGCGGTGAGTTTGCGCCAGGCGATGATCGCGCCGGTTGCTGCCGATGGCAGCGTGCGTTTGGCCGCAAAGCCGGTCCGTTTCGACCAGCTGCCGACGCTTGGCACGCCCGGCAGGATCACCAGCATCTCGCCAACCGGATTGCTTGGGATCGAACAGGCCAACTTCGCCAACGGCGTAAAGGTACTGCTGTGGCCCACTCCCGAAGAGCAGGGGCGCATGACAGTCAAGGTCCGATTTGGCGGCGGCTATCGCAGCTTCGGGCCGAGCGACGCAGCATATATTACGCTCGGCGATATGGCGCTGGTCGGCTCGGGCGAGGGCAAGCTCGGGCAGGAAGAACTTGATCGCATTTCCACGGGCCGCAAGATGGGCTTCGATTTCAAGATCGAGGATACCGACTTTGAATTCTCCGCCGACACTCGCAGTGCCGATCTCGCTGACCAGCTCTATCTGTTCGCGGCCAAATTCGCCCAGCCTCGCTGGGACGCAAACCCGGTGCTACGCGCCAAGGCGGCAGCGCGGCTGCAATATGAGTCTTTTGCTTCTTCGCCGCAGGGCGTGCTCCAGCGTGATCTCAAATACCTCCAGCGTGACCGCGATCCGCGCTTCCGTCCGCCCACCCCGGCAGATCTCGACAAGGCGACGCCTGACGGGTTCCGTCAACTTTGGACCCGGGTGCTCGCCAGCGGCCCGATCGAAGTGCAGATCTATGGCGATTTTGACCGCAATGCGGCTCTATCGGCGTTGCAGCGCACCTTCGGCGCACTTCCCCCGCGGACACCGTTGCCTGCGGGCACCGCGCCGGCCTCGGCGCGCTTCCCGGCACCCAATTCCCAGCCGCTGATACTGACCCATCGCGGCGACGCCAACCAGGCGGCGGCCGTGGTAAGCTGGCCGACTGGCGGCGGCATGGCTGGAATCTCCGAATCGCGCCAACTTGAAATCTTGACGCAACTTTTCACGAACCGCCTGCTTGACCGCATGCGCGAGAAGCTGGGCGCAAGCTATGCACCGCAAGTGGTCAACACATGGCCGCTCGATCTCGACGGTGGCGGCTCAATTTCCGCCTTCGCCCAGATCCAGCCCTCTGCGACAACTGCGTTTTTTGACGCCGCACGGGAAATCGCCGCCGACCTTATCGCCCGCCCGCCGAGTGCCGACGAGTTAACCCGGGTCACCGAACCGCTGCGCCAGCAGATCACCCGCGCCACGACCAGTTCGGCCTTTTTCATGAACCAGCTGGAAGGGGCGACCAGCGATCCGTCACGCTTCGCGGCCGTGCGCACGATCCTGACCGACTATACCCAGACCACTCCGGAGGCGATGCAGGCGCTGGCCCGCAAATATCTCGAACCGCAAAAAAGCTGGAGTCTGGCAGTGGTCCCTGAAGGAAAAGGTGTCGCTGCCAAGTAGGTCCTGGCACCTGTTCGTTTCACGATCTTTGCATTCCCCGGCGACCAGCGCTAAGGCCCCCGGCCTGCAAAGGAGCACGACCCGTGGCGAGTAACTGGACACCCGAAAGCTGGAAGGCGCAGGAAGCGCGGCACCTGCCGATCTATGAAGATGCGAGTGAACTCGCCGGGGCGGAAGCGACTTTGGCCAAGTTTCCGCCGCTGGTGTTCGCAGGCGAGGCCCGGGCGCTGAAGGCAGACCTCGCGGAGGTTGCAGCCGGGAAGGGATTCCTGCTGCAGGGTGGCGATTGCGCCGAGAGCTTTGCCGAGCACAGCGCAGACAATATCCGCGATACGTTCCGGGTATTGCTGCAGATGGCCGTGGTAATGACGTTCGCCAGCAAACAGCCGGTGGTGAAAGTTGGACGGATGGCGGGTCAGTTCGCCAAGCCGCGTTCTGCTCCGACCGAGACAATTGGTGGCAAGGAACTGCCCAGCTATTTCGGCGATATCATCAACGGCATCGATTTCGAAGACGCCACTCGCCGCAATGATCCGGGCCGGATGATCCAGGCCTATGGGCAGTCTGCGGCCACGCTCAATTTGCTGCGCGCCTTCGCAAACGGCGGCTATGCCAACCTGCGCCAGGTGCATCAGTGGACGCTCGATCATATCGGTCGCAGCCCCTGGGCCAAAAAGTTCAGCGAGACTGCCGACCGGATTGGCGAGGCGCTCGATTTTATGGCGGCCTGCGGCATCGATCCGATGACTGTGCCGCAACTGCAGGGCACCAGCTTCTACACCAGCCACGAGGCGCTGCTGCTGCCTTATGAGCAGGCGCTGACCCGGCGCGATTCTCTGACTGGAGACTGGTACGATTGTTCCGCGCACATGCTGTGGATCGGAGACCGAACGCGCTTCGATGGTTCGGCTCATGTCGAGTTCCTGCGCGGCGTCGGCAATCCGATCGGCATGAAATGCGGGCCGAGCCTTGAGCCCGATGCCATGCTGCGGATGCTCGATACGCTCAATCCTGCGCGCGAGGCCGGGCGGATGACGCTGATCAGCCGCTTCGGATATGACAAGGTCGAGGACGGCCTGCCCAAGCTGGTGCGCGCAGTTCAACGCGAGGGGCACCCGGTGGTGTGGTCCTGCGATCCGATGCACGGCAACGTCATCAAGGCCGAAAGCGGTTACAAGACGCGCCCGTTCGACCGTATTCTCGCCGAGGCGAAGGGCTTCTTTGCGGTCCACCGCGCCGAGGGAACCCATGCGGGCGGCATCCATATCGAGATGACCGGACAGGATGTCACTGAGTGCACCGGCGGCGCAATTGCGATTACAGACGAGGCATTGGCAGACCGCTATCACACCCACTGCGACCCGCGCCTCAACGCCGCACAGTCGATCGAGCTTGCGTTTTTGCTGGCGGACATGCTCAATCTCGAAGCGACGGAGAGAACCAAGAAGGCGGCCTGATTCGGGGCCATCCAGCTCTCCGCAAGTTTGGGAGACTTTGATGGATCTGGCAAAATATGGCCCGTGGGCGCTGGTCATTGGCGGCTCGGAAGGCGTTGGCGCGGAATTTGCCCGGCAACTGGCTGCGGATGGTTTCAAGCTGGTGCTGACGGCGCGCAAAGTGGAGCCATTGCAGGTGCTCAAGGCCGAGCTGCAGGCAGATGGCGCCGAGGTCCGCATACTTTCGGCCGATCTGAAGCAGCGCGACGTGCTGGATCAGGTGCGCAAGCAGACAGATGACATTGAGGTCGGCTTGCTGGTCTTTAACGCCGGCGCAAATGATACACGTGGCAATTTCGTGGATTTGCCTGCCGAAGTCACCGATGGCGTCATCGCGATCAACGTGCATGGCCATGCAGATTTCTCGCGCCACTATGGCAAGAAGATGTGCGATCGCGGGCGCGGTGGGATCATCCTCACCGGTTCGACCGGAGGCTATCTCGGATCGCCGACGCTCACGGCTTATTGCGCCGCAAAGGCGTTTTGCCGGGTGTTTGCCGAGGCGCTCTGGGCCGAGTGCCAGCCGCTCGGCGTCGATGTGTTGCATCTCAACATCGGCTTTACGGCAACCCCGGCGATGGCACGGCTAGGCATGCCGATCGAACTCGCCGAACCTTGCGACAGCGTGGCGCGCCAGGGGCTGGAGAATATTGCGAACGGTCCGGTCTGGATAGTGAACAGCGCGGGAAATGTTGAACACGCGCGACGGATTGCGGCGTTCGACGACCGCGGCGGGCTGGTTCGCCAATTTGCCATCGCCCCGCGCGAGGATACCGCAAAGGCCGCCGAAGAAGCGCGAAAGCTGGCTGAGGAGGCCTGAACCGGTGTGGATCGCAGGCGGCGAGGGCAACTGGGAGCGGGCCCGCCAGCGCTCAGTAATCGACAACCGGCGTCAGGCGATCGAGAAATTCGCCAGCCCTCCGCGCGATGTGATGGAAGAAAAGGAATAGAGCGCGTGTCGACATTCAGCCTGAAAGGTAAAGTGGCGCTGGTTACCGGTGGGGCCAGTGGGATCGGCGCAGGAATTGCTGAAGTGCTGGCGGAGGCCGGGGCCAAAGTCGTGATCGCCGATATTAACGCTGCCGGCGCCGAAGTGCAGGCCGATTCGCTTGCCGCAGCGGGGCATGATGCAGCCTGGGTGGCGCTCGACCTCGCCGACGAAGAGTCGGTGATCGCCGCTTGCGCGAAAGTCGTGACAGAGCACGGCGCGCCGTGGGCGCTGGTCAACAATGCCGGGTTGCAGCACCGCGAGATGTTGCTTGAGGGCACGGCGGAGTTTTGGGACAAGACCCATGCCGTCAATTCGCGCGGTGCCTTCCTGATCTCGCGGGAGATTGCGAAAGCCATGGTAGCAGGCGGGCAGGGCGGGCGGATCGTCAATTGCGCCTCGACTGGGCTTGCAGGCCAGATGTGTCATGGGCATTCGGCCTATCTATCGTCAAAAGGCGCACTGGCCGCGCTAACCAGCGCGATGGCGCTCGAGCTGGCTCCCCACGCCATCACGGTGAACACTGTGCTCCCCGGCGGCGTCGGCACTCCCGGTTCTATGGGCGCACAGGGACCCAAGCCGACCGGTCCGGGCATTCGCCGTCCCGCCCTGGGATTTTGCGAGCCGCGCGACATCGGCGCGGGCGTGCTGTTTTTCGCGACCCCGGCGGCGCGCTATGTCACCAACCAGGTGCTGGCCGTCGACGCCGGGTTCTCGATCTCATAGCCACAGCTTTATCGACCAATTAGTGAGCTAGCTTAGCTTTTGCGCTTGCGCTTGGGCGTGCCGCTTGCTTTGGGCATGGACCATGAGGGCATCAATCAAAGCACATAGGGGCGTCCGCGCGGTTGCAGCAGTCGTCGCATTGCTTGCCGCCAGCGAGCATGCGCATGCCCAGCGGGCCAACGAGAATGCGGTCACCAATGCCGAGGACGCGTTCGGCACCAGTGTCGGCACAGAATCGACCGGCATCTATTCGGAAAACGATGCGCGCGGGTTCAGCCCCAAGAAGGCGGGCAACGTCCGCATCGATGGCGTTTATTTCGACCAGGTCTCGAGCATTTCCGGACGGCTGCGCGAGAGCACTGCCATCCGCGTCGGCTTCGCTTCCGAAGACTATCCGTTTCACGCGCCGACCGGAATTGTCGATATCAAGTTTCGTCCGATGCCCAGCGAACTTGGCACCAGTCTCGCAATTCACCGCACTGGTTTCTGGGGTAGCATCGGCGAATGGGACCTCCGGCTGCCACTGATCATGGGCCATGTCGCGCTGACCGGCGGCGTGGCCTACGCCAATATGCAACAGACCGACGGAGTCCAGAGCCTCAGCTGGGGCATGTCGATCAGGCCGATCTTCCGGTTCGGCGGGGTCGAAGTGTCGCCGTTCCTGCACAAGGGCTATTTTCCCGAGGGCACCCCCCAGCCCTTGGCGGTGATCAGCGGCGATGCCTTGCCCAAGTTGCCGCCGGTGCGCCGCTATCTGGGTGAAACCTGGGCGAATGCCCGATTTGACAACATCACCAAGGGAGCGACGGTCAAGGCCGCAATTGCGGGCGGGCTGTCGCTGCGCGGCGGACTTTTCTATTCGGGCGGCGCCAGGCTCGCGAGCTATGGCGACATATTCCTGATCCAGCCGGGCTCCGATCAGGCCCGCCACGTCTTCATCGCCGATCCCGTGCAAGACGTGCATTCGACCAGTGGCGAAGTGCAGCTGGCGTACCACTTTTCAACGGGCAATTGGCAGCACCGTCTGATTGCCGGTTATCGCGCGCGCGATCGCTATACCGAATCCGGAGGGTCTTCATTTCACGATTTCGGCCTGGATAGATTCGGCGCTGTCAGCACCGCTGTGCAACCAGTTTACAAGTTTACCCCGGTGGATGCCGGACGGGTCAAGCAATCGTCGCTGCTGCTGGGCTACACCGGCAAGGTGGAAGGGCTGGGTACGCTCAACCTTGGCCTGCAAAAGGCGCGCTATCGCGCCACGGCGCGCGACGGGCTGACCGGCGCTTCGACTGGGTCGCGTGACGATCCCTGGCTTTACAATGCTTCACTGGGGGTTGATGCCAGCCCGCAATTGTCATTCTATATCGGCACTGAAAAAGGCCTCGAGGACAGCGGAACTGCACCTGAGAGCGCGGCCAATTCCAATGAGCAGCTGCCGTCTACCCGCTCTACGCAATATGAGGGCGGGGTGCGCTGGAAGTTCCCCGGCGGCCAGCTGGTGGTCAGCGCGTTTCAAATCACCAAACCTTATTTCTCGTTCGACTCCGCCAACAATTATGTCCAACTGGGCACAGTGCGCCACCGCGGCGTGGAAACATCGCTTTCGGGGCATTTCGGCGAGCGGCTGAGCCTGCTCGCGGGCGCCGTCCTGATGCAGCCGCGGGTGAGCGGCCCAGGTGTTGACAGCGGACTGCTCGGTGATCGTCCGGTCGGCACGCCTTCGATCTACGCGCGGCTTGATGCCAATTACCGGACCGACATATTTGGCGGCCTGACCCCGACGGCATCGGTCACCTACACCGGCAGCCGGGCCGCCGGCTCAAAACCGCAGGCCACCCTCGGCGGACGGCAATTGTCCGTGCCGGGCTATGCCACGGTCGATTTGGGAGTGCGCCAGCAGTTCAAGATTGGCTCGGTCCCCGTGAGCTTTCGCTTCGTACTGCAAAATGCGTTTGACGCCGCCACCTGGAAGGTGGTCGCGGCCAACACCCTGTCGATCGAAGAGCGCAGGCGGTTTACGCTTTCCCTTGCTGCGGATTTCTAGATGCCAGGTGCCGTCTCCCGTTTCGCCCTTGCTGGTGTGTGTGCCGCTATCGCACTGCCCGGTCATGCGCTGGCCCAGCGCGCGCAGGAAAACGCAGTTGCCGCGGCGGACGATGCCTTCGGTTCATCGGTCGGGCTTGAGCAGACCGGAATCTATTCCGAACAGGATACACGAGGGTTCAGCCCGTCGAAGGCGGGAAATGCGCGGATCGACGGAGTCTATTACGATCCCGTGGGGTCGCTATCGGCCCGGCTGCGCTATGCCAATGTCGTGCGGGTCGGCTTTGCCGCGGAGGACTATCCGTTCCATGCGCCGACCGGGATCATCGAATACCGCCTGCGGCCATTTCCCCCGCAACTCGGTGCGAGCCTGGGCTATAATTTCATGGCGTTCGGCGGCTATATCCGCGAGCTCGATGTCCGGGCCCCCCTGATCAAGGACCGCCTCGGCTACGTTGGTGGTGCCGCCTTTTCCGATTTGAACCAGAGCGACGGCGCGAGCAACAAGGCGTGGGGCATAACCAGCCGCACCGGAAAATGCGCTCAACCGCTGCCACCCGCTCGGTGCAATATGAAGCCGGAGTTCGCTGGAAGTTCGCCGGAGGGCAACTGGCGGTTAACGCCTTTCAAATCACCAAGCCCTATTTCTCTTTCGACCAGAACCGCCTTTTCACCGAGGTAGGCAAGATCCGCCTGCGCGGTATCGAGGCGTCGCTGAGCGGCTATTTCGGCAAGCGCTTGCAGGTTGTCGCCGGGGCAGTGGCGACCCAACCGCGGGTCATCGAACGGCGGCCCGGCGTGGGCGAACGCCCGGCGGGTTTCGCATCGCTGTTCGCCAAGATCGACGTCAACTACCGAACCGGCATATTCGGCGGGCTCGCTCCGACGGCCACGCTCAGCCACACCGGCACGCGCGCCATCGGGGCCGCGCCGCTGGCATCGTTAGACGGCAAGCAGTTGATGGTGCCGGGGTACACCACGCTTGATCTCGGCCTGCGCCAGTCGTTCAAGCTTGGCACTGTGCCGATGAGTTTCCGCGCGCAGATGTGGAATGTGACCGACGCGGCGAGCTGGAAGGTGGTTGGGCCGAACTCGCTTTACATGGAAGAGCGGCGGCGGTTCAATCTGACGATCACTGCCGATTTCTGAACCGCCGCGCGCTAACCCATCGATCTGCGCAACAAATAGATCGCGAAGCCAAACGCGACCAGGCCAGCCAGAAATACCGTCATTTTGAGCAAGAACAGCGCAAAGGTCAGCGCCTGCTTGCCGACGCTTTCCGGCTGGTTAGGATCGTCCGCCACTACCTCGCGCTACTTCGGCGGCATGCGGATCGCGCCATCGAGGCGGATCAGCTGGCCATTGAAATAGGTGTTGCGTGTCAGTTCCATCACCAGGCTGCCGAATTCCTCCGGCTTGCCAAGCCGCTTGGGGAAGGGGACCGATGCCTCGAGGCCGGCGAAGACTGCAGGCGCGCTTTCCTTGACGCCCAGCATCGGCGGGGTGGCGAAGGTGCCGGGCAGGATGGCGTTGACCCGAATGCCAAGGTCCATCAGGTCGCGCGCCATCGGCAGCACCATGGCATTGACTGCGCCCTTGCCGCCGCCATAGGCAACCTGGCCGATCTGGCCGTCCTGTGAGGCGCAGCTCGAGGTAAGTATGATGCTGCCGCGCTCGCCGTCCTCGTTAAGCGGATCCGCATTGGCCATGCCCAGCGCGGCGATCGAAGCGATCCGGTAGGAGGCGACGAAAATGCCGAGCGCGGCGCGCTCGATGCCGGCTGTCGGCGCGCGCTTGAAACCGCCGGTGGCCTTGTCGTAGCCAACTGTCTTGCCGCCGCCGGCAACGACCGCGCAGTGCACCAGGACCCGCTCCTGACCGTGCGCGGCGCGAGCCTTGGCGAAACCGGCTTCGCAACTTTCCTCACTCATGATGTCGACATTGCAAAACACGCCGCCAATTTCCTTTGCCAGTGCTTCGCCTGCTTCTTCGGCGATGTCGAAGATGGCGACCTTGACGCCAGCGGCAGCGAGCGCCTGCGCAGAGGCGCGGCCAAGCCCGGAGGCTCCGCCGGTGACTACGGCGGCGATGGAACTATCGATTTTCATGGGGCTCTTCCCTGATGTTGACGAATCGGAATGGAACGGCGCGTAGCGCAAGGCGCTGGCCGTGTCGAAATGTTCAAGATGTGGGCCATTGACAGCAATACATTTGCAGGTGTCTGATTGCGCGGCGAGCAGACACAAGACCGTTGCGCAGATTTCGCTCGCCTGGGTGCTGCACCAGGGCGGGGACATCGTGCCGATTCCTGGCACCACGAATCTGGGCAGGCTTGAAGAGAATGCCGCCGCTGCGCAGATCGAGCTGACCACCGAGGACCTGGCGGCAATCGAAGCGGCCATGCCTGCCGACGCGGTGATCGGCGATCGATACGATCCCGCGCGGGGCGGAACTACTGCAGCGTCAGCACTGCTTGAAATGCTGCATCGAGCCGCCTTCGCCGAAGAACGGACTGGCGTGCTCGACGAATTTGGTAAAACCGGGCGTGCCCCTAGCGGCAGCGTGCGCCTCGACGGAATCCCATTCGATCAGGAAAAGCACGTTGCCCGGGTTTTCAATGCCCGGCAGCAATGTCACCTTGTTGCAGCCTGCGCAGGACATTAGTCCCGCCGTGCCGCCATCGGCCATGGCCTTGAGCAGGCCTGCAGAATCGCCATCCTTGGCGGCCAGAATTGCAACTTCGAGGTCCATCTGTTCTCTCCCATCGGGTTGTTTGATCAATGCCTCATGCCCGCGAGCAAGTGCTGGCGCAAGCTGTCAGCTCGGCTATGATTGCGTAGGTTTAACGGGAGTGCCGCTTATGCAATTCGATCTGGCCTCGACTGATGCTTTGCTTTCGACAACGCGGGCCGTGCGTAAGCGGCTCGATCTCGACAAGCCGGTGCCGCGTTCAGTGATTCTCGAATGCGTTGCCCTGTCGCAGCAGGCACCGACCGGCAGCAATGCGCAAGGCTGGCGGTGGGTAATTGTCGAGGATCCGGCCAAGCGCGCGGCACTCGGCGAGATTTACAAGCAGGCTGGCGCTGGCTACCTTGCGTCCGGCGCGGAGGCGACCAAGGGGCAGGGGCAACAAGGCCGGGTGATGACATCGGCGCTGTGGCTGGCGGAGAACATGGGCCGCGCGCCGGTGCTCGCAATCCCCTGCATTGAAGGAGCTCTTCCAGAAGGTGCACCTGCGGCGATGGTCGCCAGCCAGTATGCTTCGATCTACCCCGCAGTCTGGAGTTTCCAGCTGGCCTTGCGCGCCCGCGGGCTGGGCTCGACGCTGACCACGCTCCATCTGCTCAAGGAAAAGGAAGCCGCAGAAGTGCTGGGCCTGCCTGACAATGTCCTGCAAGTCGCGATGCTGCCGGTGGCCTATACTGTTGGCACCGACTTCAAGCGTGCCGATCGGCCGGGGCCGGAAACCATAGTTCACTGGGACGGGTGGTAGGGCGAATTAGTCGTCGAACTCCGGAAACAGGCGCTCGGCCTTGCGCAGCATCGCCGGAAAGAAGCGCTCCTCGGCAAAGTCATCGACCCACTTGGGGTTCTGCACCTGCAGCATAGAATCTATAACTAGCTGCGACGGCATAACCAGCTCGCGTCCCATGGAAAGCGTCCGGACTTGCGCGGTGCAGGCCCATTCGAGGCTGTAGATGCGGTAAAACGCCGATGCGATCGAGCGGCCGCAGCTCAAGGTGCCGTGGTTCCGCAGCAGTAACATGTGCTTGTTGCCAAGATCCCGGCCCAGACTGCTACGCTCGCGCTCCGCATCGACCACGCCCTGAAAATCATGGTAGCCGACATCGGCCCAAACATTGAGCGCGTTCTGGCTGAGCGGCAGCAGCCCTTCCTTGAGCGCCGAGACCGCGACCCCATCCTGGGTGTGAAAGTGCATCGCCGAATTCATGTCCGGCCGCCCGATCAGCACTGCACTGTGCACCCCATATCCAGCCGGATTAAGCATCAGTCCCTCGGGCATCTCCAGCACATTGCCATCCAGATCCATGCGCATCAGGCAAGAGGCGGTGATCTCCTCAAACATCAACCCGAACGGGTTCATCAGGAAAGTGCCGTCGGGCAGCCGCGCAGACATGTGCGTCGCCACATGATCGTCCCAGCCGAAATGGGCGGCGAGGCGGAATGCGGCGGCAAGTTCGCGGCGAGCTTTGTGTTCCTCGGCGCTGCGGATGCGCGTGGGTGTTGCCAGGCTGGCCATGGTCGACTCTCCTCGATTTGCCGGCGATTGTGCGGCGGGCATTTACACTTGTCCAGCAATGCGGGCTTGAAGGCGATGCGGAACTCGCCATGGTCGCGGACAACAATAGCCGACTATGTTTGCCGATGGCGATACCGTCCACCGCAACCAGCACGGCGCCATAGTCGCCAAGGAGCGCGCGCCATCGATCCGCTACCTGGTCGAGGAAGCGAACAAGCGTAAGGTCTATGCAAAGGAGAACCGCGAGCCCAAGGCCTGGACCAACGGTGAGCTCGACGAAGTGGTGAAATTGCGCCTACAGTGGATCCTGTCAAACCGCAACGCCAAGGCGCCAAACTACGATCAAGTCAAAGTTGGCGACAAGTTGGCCCGCCGGGTGATTGGCCCGCACAGCCGCGTTTCGTTTGCACTCGAATGCCGGGCGCACCGGCAGAATCGGCCACAGACATTTAAAGGAAACGCATGTCCGATCGCAATGACATCATCCAGTTGATCAACCTCTATGGCTTCGCCATGGATACCCAGCGCTGGGACCTGTTCGACCGCATATTCGCCGTCGATTGCGATGCCGATTATGGCGCCACCTCGCATTGGACCGATCTTGCCAGCTTCAAGCGTGATTTCGGCAGCTTTCACGAGGTGTTCGATGCCACCCAGCACGTCATGACCAACCACCTCGTCACGGTGATGGGCGATGCCGCCCATTCGCACACCTATGGTGCCTGGCGGCTGATCCGCCACGCTGCCGGCGATCCCCCAGTGTGGGACGGAACCGGCTGGTATGACGATACCTGGGTGCGGATGGCGGATGGCTGGCGCATTGCGAAGCGCAAGTGCGGCGTAGTGTTCTGGACCGGCAACCCGCGCGTGCAGACGCCCAGCGACGACATCGTTTTCCAACTCGATGTCGTCTCGATGCGCACTGAAGGCCGCGAGGGGCGGCTCGATTATCTAAAAGCCATCACCTGATGGCCAAATCGCGCGACAGGATCGGGATGAGCGAGGCGGAGATTGCCGAGTTGTTCGCCGAATGTAAGAGCCTGCAAGTAGCGACTCTTGGACCGCACGGCGAGCCGCATCTCACAACATTGTGGTACACGGTGCACGAGGGCAAGGTGATGTTTGAAACTTATGGCAAGAGCCAGAAGGTGGCGAACCTGCGCCGCGATCCGCGCATTGCCGTGTTGTGCGAGGCGGGCGAGCAATATGGCGAGCTGCGCGGCGTTTCGATTCAGGGCAGGGCGGAACTCGTCGAAGAGGGCGAGCGG